>JAYVWD010000113.1:0-5588 GCA_043786345.1 Pseudomonadota bacterium | reverse complement strand
GGTGAGCTCGAGCTTGTCCTCGGCGAGGATGTTGGCGACCGTTTCCTTCGACGTGCGCTGGCCGGACTTGATCAGGAGGCGCACGATCTGGAGCGGGTTTTCGGCTTTGACCTGGATCTTGAAGTTGAGCGGCTGGTCGTCCGGCCACGGGTCCTCGAGGGCGGTGGTGACCGAGAGCTTCACCTTCGGGATCGGGAGCTGGCGGACCTTGATGAGGGCGAGGGGCTGCGAGTCGGAGATCGCCGGGATGAAGAGCTCGATCGGCCCTTCGACGGCGAACGAGATCGAATAGGCGGTCGCTTCCTCGGCGTCGGGCGTCTCGGCGCGGTGGTCGTTGGCGTCGCGCTGGGGCATCATTTGAAAGCTCTGGAAGACCTTGTTTTCCGGCTTCGACTGGCTGCCGGTGCCGGATGCGGAGGCCGACGCCGACGTTGATCCGGAGGCGGCGAAGGGGTCGGCCTCGGCCTTGCGGCGCAGCTCGACGGTCGGCGCGCTCTTGCCGAAGCCGCCGCCCGTGACGCGGACCTCGATCAGGTTTTGCGAGAGCAGCTCGAGCTTGAGCGGGTCGCCGGTCTTGAGCTCGTAGGGCTTGTCGGGGGCCTCGCTGGTGGCGCCCTGCACGACCTTGAGGGAGGCCCCACGGTTGAGGCGGGCGACGACGTTCGACACGGAATTGATCGCGGTCTTGAAGGACGGCGCCGTCTGGGGGAGGGTGATGAACGAGAGGGCGAGCGGCAGCAGGAGCGTCGAGGCGAGCGCCATGTTGCGGCCGAGCTCGAAGCGCTTGAGCTCCTTCACCTCGTTTTCGACGTGCGGCTGCCACTCGGCGGGCAGCGGGCCGCCGGGGAGCAGGACGTTGAGCGGGGCGCGCGTCGCCGTCGAGTGCTTCATCTCGAGGGCGAGGGCCAGGTTTCCCAGGGCGATGGGGCGCTCGGTGCGGCGATCCTTGCGGATGTCGGTGACCAGGGTGACGACGAAGGCCAGGGCGCCGAGCGCGAGCTGCTCGAACTCCGCCGTCGGGCTCACGAGCGACCAGATCGAGAGCGCCGCCGCCGCCATCACCGCGGCGCGGACGAAGCGGAGCAGGCCCATGGCGAACCGCGCGCGGCTCTTGACCGCCTTGAGCGTCGCGAGCGTCGAGGAGAGCGTGACTGAAGCATGCGCACCAGCGCTCGCCGCCGCTGGCTTCGCTGCCCGAAGGTCATTTGGCACCACTAATCTCCCTCTTCGCGCCTTACGGCTCGGCATCCGTGCCTAGCTCGCCCGACGCCGGGTCGAGCGGGATATCTTCTTTCGAGGCGCCCTTGATGCGCAAGTCGTAGCGCGGCTCGGTGCGCGCCTTTCCCTTCGACATCGCCTCGAGCCAGGGGAGGATCGTCGCGAGGCCGCGGGCGCGCGCCGCCGCGGTTTCGGTGAAGACATTGTGGCTCAAGGCGTCCAGGGTGACGACCTGCAGGTTGTTCTCATCGTGGACGGCGGCGGCCTTACGGATGCTCGCGTAAGAGCAGATGGTGTCGAGCGCCGGGCAAAGGATGAGAACCATGCCGTGGTATTCGATGAATTCGGCGCGGGCGCGCTTGATGGCGCTCAGGAGCTCCTGGGTGAAGATCGCCGTAAGGCGCGGGAAATAGGGCGGCCGCGTGCCATCCTCGGCTTCGGCCTGGACGTGCTTCAGGTCGCGGGCGAATTTGGGCGCAAGGCGCGGGGGGATCCGGAACGTCGGGAACCAGTCGGCGCAGAACTTGAGCGCCAGCCGCTGGCCCCAGGTGACGTTGTTGGCGAGCTCGAGGCACGGGGCGCTCAGGATCACGGCCTTGCAGAAGTTGCCGTGCTGGCGCGTGAACTCGTTGGTGATGAGCCCGCCGAGGCCGTGGCCGAAGATGATCGGCGCGCGGCCGCCTTCCTTATGGCGGATGAAGGCGACGACCTGCAGCAGGTCCTTCACCAGGACGTTGAAGCTCGGCGCGTGCCCGAGGCGCCGGCCGCTGCGGCCGTGGCCGCGCAAGTCGAAGCAGTAGACCGAGTAGTCGCTCCGCAGCAGCTCGTGGGCGGTCTCGCGGTAGAGATCGGTGTGCTCGCCCAAGTCGTGCACGATGACGATCGGGTGTTTCGTCGACGACGGCCGCCGCCAACCCTTCAGGTAAACCATCGTGCCGGCGTGGTCGACGGGCAGCGTCGTCACGACCTTCTCGATGCCTTCGGGCTCGCCGCTCGTCTGGACCTCGGTCGACTGCATGTAATTTCCCGATAACGTTAGGTTTATTGTAACGCGGCGGGAATAGGATTTCGATGAGAAGTTGGGTGGAGCCGACCGGATGAGTTATGAGTCTGAAGTCGTTCGCTTTTTCGGGAGAACTCCGGTGATTTACGAGTACGTTCTGGCGAGGGCGGCGGCGGCGGGGCGGGCGCCGAAGAGCTCGTAGCCGGCGTAGTACGCGATCAGCGGGCCGAAGCTGGCGAAAAGGAATCCGAGGACTTTGACGAGCTTGCTCTGCATGGGACGGGCCTTTCCTTCGTGGGTCACCGCCCCTTTCTACGGGCTTCGCCGGACCTTTGGGACCGCCTCCCGGCGAGCTGCCGAATAACCCCCGCCAGCCGCCGGGACGGGTCAGTGGCGGCCTTAGGGCCGGCCGCGACCGGATCGCGCAGGCGCCTGGGAAATCTCAATAAAAATCAGCAGTATCAAAATGTTACATTGATTTTTTCCACACACGACTTCGTTTAGCCCGGCCCCTTCGGCCTGTGGTCAAACTGTGGATAACCGCGCGCTTCTTGGGTGTCGGGCGCGCGCCGGGATGTTAGGATCCTGCCCATGAAAACCAACGACGGCTTTGCAATCGGAACATTGCGCGCCTGGCTCCACGAAGCCCCCGCGCCGCGCGCCCGCGTCATCATCGTGCACGGTTTGGGCGAGCACAGCGGTCGCCACCTCGGCACCGTCGACCACTTGGTGGCCAAGGGCTTCGAGGTGGTGCGCTTCGACCTCCGCGGCTGCGGCCACTCGGAAGGCAAGCGCCAGTGGATCGCCGCCTTCGACGACTACGTCGCCGACGTCCGCGCCGTCGTCGATTGGGCGCAGAAAGAGCGCCCGAAGCTGCCGCTGTTTCTCCTGGGTCACAGCCTCGGCGGCGCCATCGTGATCCATGCGGCGGCCGCGGCCCCCGCGGGTTCCTTGGCGGGAGTCGTTCTGACCTGTCCGGCCTACCTGCCGGGCGCCGGGGTCTCCCCGGTCAAGATCGTAGTCGGCAAGCTCCTCGAGCGCGTGCTCCCCGCGCTGCGCATTCCGGGCAGCCTCGACGTCACGGCGATCTCGCGCGACCCGGCGGTGATCGAAGCCTACAAGGCCGACCCGTTCAACTGTAGCTTCAACACGGTGCGACAGGGCGGCGAGATCCTGCGCGCCCTCGAGCGCGTGCCCGAAGCCTGCGCGAAAATCACCGTCCCGGTCCTGCTCGCGCACGGCGACGCCGACCGCCTGATCAAGATCGAAGGCAGCCGCCGGATCATGTCCTTGCTGGCCTCCAAGGACAAGACCCTCAAGGTTTTTCCGGGCGCGTTTCACGAGCTGCACAACGACCTCGACCGCGCGGCGTTTTTCGTCCTGCTCGCCGACTGGCTCGCGCGCCACGGCGGCTGACACGGGACACAGTCCTTTTTCGCGGAACACTATCCAAGCTTCCGGGTTTCCACTATCGTGGCGGGAAATAAGCCTTTTCGCACCACCACCTTGGAGACCATACAATGCGCTCATTGCGACTCTTTGCGCTCCCTCTCGCCCTCGTCCTGGCGGGCGCGAACGCCCAGGCCGCGGCGACGCGGCCGGACCAGCCGAAGGCGAACGTCGCCATCGGCCAGGGCTATATCGACGGCGACGCGGTCGACAGCCTCCTCGCCAAGATCGGCGACGTCCAAGCGAACGCCGGCACGCGCGGCGAGTTCTCCATGGGCGAGATCCTGAGCTTCCTCCCCCTCACCGAAGGCGAGCGCGCCACGGTCGTCGCGGCGCACTCCGAGCCCGTGCCCATCACCTGCGACGGCGACATCTGCACGGCCGTGTCGCGCGGCGCCGAGGTCTACGCCAATTTGAGCCAGCTCAACAACATCCCGGCGTACTTCGCCCGGACCGTCACCCTCAAGATCCGCTGGCGCGGCCCGGGCACGCTCGAGCTCTGCAGCATCAAGGGCCTCCAGGTGAAGCAGGTCTTCTGGGTCAACGTCGACGGCGTCGTCGTCACGGCGCACGGCGAGGAAGGCTCGTCCTTCGTCGACGTCAGCCTCGGCGGCAGCTTCCCGAACTGCTGATTTGGCGCGGTTTTTCCGTTCAGGAACGCCCGGTGGCCGTCTGGTCGCGCGGGCGTTGCCTTTTGCCCGGGGTTCGGGCGACAACCGCCCGAACTTTTTGCCTTCGGGAGACCTCATGTCCATGCTCAAAACCGCCCTGGCCCTCGCCCTGACCCTCGGCCTGGCTGCCGCGCCGGCCTTTGCCACGACCTTCTCGGCGACGCAAAGCTATTACACCGCGCTCCACTTCTCGGCCCGCGCCTGGGGCAAGGACGTCACCGGCGTCTACGCGCACGTCGGCGTCCTCACCAAGGCCTCGGCCTGGCGCGGCGGCGCGGAGTTCTGGGACGGCGTCCAGCACGTGCGGCTCGAGAAGGCCGGCGACCACTACTTCGCCAAGGCGCTGCTCGGCGGCTCGAGCGGCTATGAGTACCAGTACGCGACCGGCCCGATCGTCCAGTACTGGGTCTACTTCGCGGACGGCACGCAGCTCGTGACGGACGCCGCGCTCGTGCCGATGGCGCGCGCCGCCGACGTCACCGACGACACCGACCGCTGCGTGGCGGCCCGCACCGAGCAGCGGGCGCTCTTCGACGCGCTCCGCGACGACGACAAGACGGAATCCGTCGTGGTCGACTGCACGTTTACGGGCTGAACCGTCAGGGGCTCGTCATCACGAAGCACCCGCCGTTGCCGGGATTGTACGCGTAGAACGTGGCGAATTGCGCGGTCGACAGCAGGTCGCGCATCCACTGGGACCGGGGCGCGTTCGGCTGGAAGTGGGTCGAGGTCGCGGCGGTCGACGACGGGGCGTTGTTCGCCGTGATCCAGGCGACGGCGTCCACGTTCGACTGTTGGATGCAGGGCGGCTCGCCGGCGCCGATCGCGCGGTCCAGCCAGGCGCACTGGCCGACGCCGAGGCCCGAGCCGGCCGGGTTCGGGGCCTTGCCGAAGTACAGCACGGCCGTGCGGGTGGCGGCGGCGAGGCCGATGGTGCCGCCGCCGCGGCATTGCATCGGGTACGACTGGGCGCCGTAGCTCGCGGAAGTGAAGGCGCTAAAAGCAAAGAAACACAGAAGAAAACGTTTCATGGCAGGGCTCCGTCGGGCGTTGTTGGGTCGAAAGGAAGGACCTTCCTTCTCAGGTAACGCGCGGCCGACGCCCCAAAGGGCTCATGAACCCTATTTCAAGCGTTTTTCCGTCCACTTCCAGCTTCTCGACCGGCAGGTCGAACTCGCGTTGCAGGTAAAGGACCCCGAAATAGTCCTGTTTCACCCCGCCATGCCGGGTTTCATCTCGAGATAGGT
>JAYVWD010000112.1:0-1685 GCA_043786345.1 Pseudomonadota bacterium | reverse complement strand
GGAAGCTGAACAGGCCCATCTGCTTGCCGAGCACGCGGTGGTCGCGCTTGCGGGCCTCGTCGAGCCGGTGGAGGTGATCTTCCAGGTCTTTTTTGTTTTGGAAGGCGACGCCGTAAAGGCGCGTCAACATGGGGTTCTTTTCGTCCCCCCGCCAATAGGCGCCGGCCACCGTGGTGAGCTTGAAGGCGCCAAGGCGCCCCGTCGACGGGACGTGCGGCCCACGGCAGAGGTCGAACCAGTCGCCCATCCGGTAGATCGAAATCGGTTCCGATTCCGGCAGGTCCTTGATGATCTCGACCTTGAACGACTCCTTGAGGTCCTCGAAGGTCTTGAGGGCGTCGCGGCGCGGAAGAAGCTCGCGCTTGAGCGGGAGGTCGGCCTTCACGATCGCGGCCATCTCGGCCTCGATCTTTTCAAAATCGCCGTCGTTGATCTTCACGCCCTCGGGGAACGCGAAGTCGTAAAAGAAGCCGTGCTCGATCACCGGGCCGATGGTGACCTGGGTGCCGGGCCAGAGCTTCTGAACGGCCATCGCCAGCACGTGCGCCGTCGTGTGCCGGATGATCTCGACGGCTTCGGGGTCCTTGCCGGTGACGATCTTGAGGTTGGCATCCGCTGTGAGCTGCTGGTGCAAGTCTTTGAGTTCAGGCTTGCCGGCGGCGTCGGTGATGATCGCGCCGAGGGCGACGCGCGCCAGGCCGGGGCCGATGCTCAACGCAATTTCGCCGAACGTCACGCCGGATTCGTACTGCCGTTCGGAACCGTCCGGTAGCTTCACCCGTACCGCCGCCATAGAGTACTCCCAAGGCAAGAAAAGCGAGAGGATTTCACCGCTTGTAGCAGTATCCCGCGGCCTCCGGTAAGGTAACGCGAGGGGCACCAGGTGGCGGGACTTGGAAGGTATAGCGATGCCGCCGATATTTCACAACCGTATTGGGCGCTTTCTGCTGCTGTTAGCCGCCGCCCAGGCCGTCGCCTGCGGAAAAAACGGACGCACCCCGGCGCCGCCCGAATCCCCTCCCCTCGCCGGCCGCATCGGGTCGCCGCCGCTGCTGTCGCCGGTGCCGGTCGGAAGCCTCGACACCGTCGTCGAGCCGGCCGTCGGGGCGAGCCTCGGGAACGTCCTCATGCGCTTCTATACGGAGCCGGGCGCGAAGACCCTCTATGCGTTTCACCCCTTCGAGGCGACGGCGCCCGAGGCGGAGCTCCATGAGTTCGTCGGGCCGACGGAGCTGTTTGCGCCCGTGGCGGTCTGGGCGGTTTCCGACCGCGGCGGCCAGCGCGGTCCGGTGCGGGCGTTCAGCTGGTCCCTGGCGCCCGAGGCGCACGCCGCCTCGCCGGCCGCCATCGTGCGGCGGCTGTTCGGCGACGGCGGGACGCCGGAGCCCTTTTCGATTGCGACCGCGGTGGCGAGCGTGGCGGCCCCGGGGACGGACGAATACCTCGATTTCACAGTTAAAATCGACGGGGAACCGGACGAGTGGCCGGCCGCCGGGCGGCTCCGGGCGGCCGACGGCCTCTTTGACGTCGCCGCGGGGCGCGGCTACCTGGACCTGACCGGAGCAGCGGCGGGCGAAGATGCCGAAGCGTTCTACGCCGTGCTTTTCCTCCGCGAAGCGCCGCGCGCCGGGGGCGCGACAAGCTACGGCTTCGAGATCGGGCCCTCCGGGATCGATCTCGGCACC
>JAYVWD010000111.1:0-5377 GCA_043786345.1 Pseudomonadota bacterium | reverse complement strand
CGGCCGGGGACGAAGACCTGGACTGCGGCGACGCTCAGCTCGGGCGCGCCGGGAACGACTGAGCCTGTCGGCTGTCTTGGTTGTGCTTAAAGTCTATTGAGAAATGGTTGGATGCTAGGTGTTGGCCGGAGCCGAAATTGGAGTTTATGTTGCGTAAATGAGGATTTCGGCGATGGTCGGCAACGACGCAGACGGCCATTTATCGACAGACTTTCAGTCATCGCCGTATTTTTTGATGTTCTCGGCGAGGTAGTTGGCCTTGCCGACCGACTGGATCAGCGACAGCTGGGTCTCGAGCCAGTCGATGTGCTTTTCCTCGTCCGCGAGGATGTGCTCGAGGAGCTCGCGGGACGTGTGGTCCGCCGCTTCGAAGCAGAGCTTGATGGCCCTCTTGAGGTTTTCGAGGGCGGTCAGCTCGAGCTTGAGGTCGGCCTCGAACTGCTCGGGCACGGTCTCGCCGATGTTGAGCTTGCCGAGCTTCTGGAGGTTCGGGAGGCCTTCCAGAAAGAGGACGCGGTCCGTCAGCTCCATGGCGTGCTTCATCTCGTCGATCGACTCTTTGTAGACGATGTGGGCGATGCGCTCGAAGCCCCAGTTTTTGCACATGCGGGCGTGCAGGAAGTACTGGTTGATGGCGGTCAGCTCGCCCGTCAGGATCTCGTTCAGCGCTTCGATGACTTTGGCGTCGCCCTTCATTTTCGGCCTCTCCCACAAACTGGTCGTCATTTGGCTTCGAGCCTCATATCTAGACGAATCCCTGCCAAATGACAAGGTTGAGTCGCGCGCAGGGCGGCGGCCGAATCAAGTGCGGCGCCCGACTGCCGATAGCAAAGGATGCGCAATTTTCCTTACAAGGCTGTTGCCCTCGCCGCTCTGTCCCTTTCCGGAGCGGCGCGCGCCGACGACTTGGACAGCCAGACGCCGACGTTCTATGCGGCGGTCGACGGCGGCTACTCCGTCTACAAGAGCACCCTCGTCCAAAGCAACGACACCGGCGTCACGGTCGGCTATGGTTTTGGTTGCTACGCCGGCAAGGGGCACGAGCTCGGCATGGGGTTCAAGCGCGAGCAGTCGACGTTCTCGTTCGCCCTTAACAAAAGCTCGCTCGCCGTAAGCTGGCAGGACGTGCTCGTCAGTTACCGCCTTGGGCCGTTCCACGCCGGCCTCGCGATCAGCAGCAGCGCCTGGCAGGTGAAGGCGCCGCCGGACACCGACGGCGACGGGCAGCTCGACTCGGGCACGGCCGCTGTCGCGCAGGACCTGATGAACATCACGACGACCGGCTACGGGGGCAACACCGGCTTCCAGCTGGCCATCAATAAGCGCAGCACTGTCTTCGCCGATGGGACCTTCGTCACGACGTCAAACGTTCAGGAAAAAACGGTGAAAAACGCCGCCGGAGCGCCGCGCCTCGACCGCGTCATCACGCTCGGCCCCCGCATGGACTTGAACGTCGGCGGCACCTTCAGGCTCCTCAAGTGGCTCGATCTGCGCGCCGGGTTCAAGTACCGGACCTATTCGGTCACGATCGACGGGACCGCGTACAAAGAGAACCTGAACACGACCTACGCGGGTCTCGTCGGGACCATGGGCTTCTGAGGGGCCCTGGGCCCGCAGCTTCAGGCCGCCCGCTCCGACACGAACCGCGAAACCTTCGTCACGAGGCAGCGCGGCATGAAGCGCAGCGACTGGACGAGGAACGCGTTCGACGCGCCCGCGACGACGACGGTCTTGCCGCGCAGCATGCCGCGGTAGCCGATCGCCGCGACCGCGGCGGATTCCATCATCCCGAGCCTTAGGAGCCGCGAGCCCTGCATCTGCGCCTGGTCCTGAAAGCCCGAGCGGGTCGGCCCGGGGCACAGCGCCGTGACCGTGACGCCCTGGTCCTTGAGCTCGTTCGCCAGGGCCTCGGAGAAGCTCAGGACGAAGGCCTTGGAGGCGTAATAAGTCGACATCAGCGGGCCCGGCTGGAAGGCGGCCGTCGACGCGATGTTGAGGATCCGCCCCCCGCCCGTCCGGGTCATGTCCCTGGCGAAGAGCCGCGTCAGCTCGGTGAGCGCGACCATGTTGAGCTGGAGCATGCGCGCGTCGGCCGCGGCGTCGACCTCGAGGAAGCGCCCGTACTGGCCGACGCCGGCGTTGTTGACGAGCGTGTCGACGGCGAGGCCCAAGGCCACCACGTCGTTGTAAAGCCTGTCGGCGGCGCCCGGCAGCGACAGGTCGGCGGCGATCACGTGGACCTCGGTGCCGTGCGCGGCGGCGAGCTCCTTGGCGAGGGTCGCGAGCTTGGCTTCGCTCCGGGCGACGAGGATCACGCGGCCGTGGTCCTTGGCGGCGAGGCGGGCGAGCTCCAGGCCGATGCCGAGCGAGGCGCCGGTGACGAGGGCGGTCTTCTGAATCGTCGACTTCGGGGACATGGTCGGACTCCTTCGGGGGAAACAGGTTGTTATCGGGCCGCGATCGCATCCCAGGCGCAGGTTTCGGCCGGGGCGAGCGCGTCTTTCCCTAGGTCACTCATGACGTTGATGAAGATGCCAAAGACCACCGAGATCACCAGGGCGGGCGGCAGCGTTTTGACGGCGCCGCGGCGCGTGGCCTCGGTCGCGAAGTGGCCGGCGAAGGCCTGGAGGCGGGCGGCGAGGGCGTTGCTTTCGGCGTCCAGGTACGGGGCGTGGTAGTGCGCCTCGAGGAACGCGAAGGCCGTCGGCGCGCCCGTGGCGAAGCCGGTCATGGCCTTCCAGAGGTGCGCGAACTGGACGCGCGGCGTCGCGTCCACGGGGAAGCCCTCGGTCAAGGCGGCGAGGAAGGCGCCCTTCCAGCGGCGGTAGAGGGCGTTGACCAGCTCCTCCTTGCTGGCGAAGTACCGGTAGATCGTCCCGGCGGCGACGTCGGCCCCGGCGGCGATGTCGGGCACCGGGGTGGCCGCGTAGCCCTGCTCGGAGAAGAGCCGGAGCGCCGCGTCGAGGATCGACTCGCGCTTTTGCTCCATGCGGGCAACCGTCTCGAGCCCGGGGGCTCTTTGCGGTTTTTTCTTTTTGCGGATGGCCGGTTTCACGATTCCCTCACCCGCCATCGGAGGAATGAATATTCATTCACTCTAGTGCAAAGGGCTCGCCAAGTCCACCCGCATCTGTAAGAATCGGTTTTACCATCCAAAAGACGCCACGTGCCGGCCGGGACGGGTGCCTATGCTTTTGACGGAGCCTGCTGCTTGAACTGGAACGTCGACCGCGAGATCGTGCAAATCGGCTTCTTCGCCCTCCGCTGGTACAGCCTGCTGTTCGCGAGCGGATTCATCCTCGGCTACTTCGTCGTGCGGAAGTTCTTCCGCGACGCGGGCAAATCCGAGGAAGTCCTCGACTCGCTGCTCTTCCACCTCGTGGTCGGCACCGTCGTCGGCGCGCGGCTCGGGCACTGCCTGCTCTATGAGCCGAACGAATACCTGCACGACCCGATCCGTATCCTCAAGATCTGGGAAGGCGGGCTCGCGAGCCACGGCGGCTTCGCCGGCGTGCTGATCGCGCTGGTGCTGTTCGCCCGCAAGAACCCCGATACGCCGTTCTTCTGGCTCGTCGACCGGGTCACGATCCCGACGATGATCGAGGCGGCCTGCATCCGGATCGGGAACTTCTTCAACTCCGAGATCATCGGCAAGCCGGCGCCGGCGGATCTGCCCTGGGCCGTGACCTTCCTCAAGGTGGACACGATCGCGCGGCACCCGACCCAGATCTACGAGGCGATCGGGTACCTGTGCGTCGCGGCCGTTTCCTACGGAATTTACCGCGTGGCCCGCGGCAAGCCGCTCGAAGGCCGGGTGATGGGCGTCGCGATGGCGATGGCGTTCGCGTTCCGCGCCTTCATCGAGAACTACAAAGAGAACCAGGTCGCGTTCGAGAACGACATGACCTTCAACATGGGGCAGCTGCTCAGCATCCCCTACGTGTTGGTCGGCCTCTTCTTCGCGGCCGGGCTGCACTACAAGCTCCCCATCTTCAGGAAGCCCCTCTGGCTCACGGCCGAGGCCCGCGGCGTCGATCCGGCGATGGACGCCGCCGCCGCCCAGGGCGAGGACTCCGACGCCGCTCAGGGCTCGCGCAAAGGTCAGCTCCGGAAGATGAAGAAGAAGGTCTGACCGCCGCACTGCTCCGAGCGTTGGACCTGTCCCTGGTCCGGCGCAGTCCCTCGCGCGCTTTTCATGGGGGCCGTCTTAGGCTCCGTCATCCCTGATTGGCGCCGTCCATTGGCGCCCCGAATCTGCTCATCCCTGACGACGAGCCGTCATGGCTCGGGCCTCCTTGGCCTAGGCGGTCGTCCTGACCTGCGTGCCTCATATAAAGCAAGCCTCGTGCCATGAAATGGCTTGAGGTTTTTATAAGAAAAGCTAATAAAATCAATAAATCCCGGTATTCAAAAAACCCCGGTGTTGCAGTCCGGCCACGAGTCTCTGCCACACTGGCGCAGTCACGCCACAGGCAGCGGATGCGCCGCGGCATAGGCCAGGGCCGCGTGCACGAACACCGTCATGCCGGCCGGCAGCGCCGCGTCGTTGAAGTCGTAACCTGGGTGATGGAGCGACGGGTAGCCGCCGGCGCGGCCGTCGTCGACCCCGAGGAAGAAGTACGCGCCTGGCGCCCGCTGCAGAAAGAAGGCGAAGTCCTCGCCGCCCATGCTCGGCGCCGGCAGCCGCCGCACCGCGCCCGCGGGCAGCACGGCGCGCGCCACGCGCTCCAGATAATCGGTCGCCGCCGCGTCGTTCACCGTCACCGGGTAATTGTGCAGCGTCTCGAGCGTCGCCGTCGCGCCGTGCGCCGCGGCGATGCCCTCGACGAGCCTCGTCATCGCCTGGACGACGCCGTCCCTGGTCTTCTCGCTCAAGGTCCGCAGCGTCCCGCCGAGTTCGACGGTCGACGGGATGACGTTCGTGGCGGTGCCGCCGTGGATCATGGTGATCGAGAGCGCCACCGCCTCGGACGGCGAGATGAAGCGCGACACGACGCTCTGCAGGGAGTCGACGATGCGCGCCGCGATCAGGACCTGGTCGGTCCCGAGGTGCGGCATCGCCGCGTGGCAGCCCGTGCCGCGGACCATGATCCGGAGGTCCGTCGTCGAGGCGAGCATCGCCCCGCCCTTCACGTAAACGTCGCCGCAACCGAGCTCCGGCCAGCCGTGCAGGCCGAAGATCACGTCGACCTTCGGGTTTTCCAGGGCGCCGTCGTCGCACATCACCTCGGCGCCGCGGCCGCCCTCCTCGGCGGGCTGGAAGATGAACTTGACCGCGCCGGCGAGCTCGTTCCGCAGCTCGGCGAGCACGAGCGCGCTGCCGAAGAGGTTCGCCATATGGCCGTCGTGGCCGCAGGCGTGCATGACGCCGTGGTTG
>JAYVWD010000110.1:0-3214 GCA_043786345.1 Pseudomonadota bacterium | reverse complement strand
CGTCGCCACGGCGGCGGCAGCGGCCGGTTTGGCGGCGCCGGCCATGGCGTTGGGGTCGATGCGCGCGATGACCTCGCCGATGGCGACGGTGTCGCCTTCCTTGCGCAGGATCTCGAGCGTGCCGTCGGCGTCGGCCGTGACTTCGACGGTCGCCTTGTCGGTCTCGATCTCGAGCAGCACCTCGTCGCGGCGCACGATGTCGCCGGCGGCTTTGTGCCATTTGTGGATCATCGCTTCCTGGATCGATTCACCGACGGCGGGGACCTTCACATCAACAGCCATTTACAGCTCCAAGATCGTCAGAAGAAGATGGGGTATTTCAATGGTCCCGCACACGGTAGACCATTGCAAGGAACCGCCGCGTAGTCTACCCTCCGGGCACGCCCCTTGCAAAGATTGCAGCCAGGGGCCCGGCACTATCTTCCCAGCGGTCGCCTTAAAGTCTTGTGAACATGCCGATCAGCAGCGCCTCCCTCGCCGAATACGACTTTCTGAAGGACATCCCGTGGCTGAACCACGAGGCGTTCGGCAACAGCCTCTATTCTTACGGGCTGACGCTCGGGTCGTTCCTGGCCATCTGGGCGTTCCTGCATCTGATCCGGCACTTCGCCTATTTCAAGCTCGAGAAGGTCGCGACCGGCGAGGCCGGCGACGCGCTGATCTTCTGCCGGGACCTGATGCGGCAGATCAAGCCGTACCTCTTCCCGCTGGTGGCGCTCCACATCGCCGCCAAGCGCCTGACGCTCCCGCCGTCCCTTGAGCGCGCCCTCGCCTACGCGGTGCTGGCGGCGGTCGTCATCCAGGCCGTGCGCCTCGTCGGCGAGCTGGTGGCGTTCCTCTTCCTGCGGACCCGGGCCTTCGGTCGCAACGACGACCCGATGGCCCAAAACACCAGCAAGAACATCGTCATCCTGATCAAGCTGTGCGTTTGGTCGGCAGGCATCCTCTTTCTCCTCGACAACGCCGGTTTCAACGTCTCGACCTTCGTCGCCGGACTCGGCATCGGCGGCGTCGCCATCGCGCTCGCGGCGCAGGCGGTGCTCGGCGACGCCTTCAGCTCCTTCGCCATCGCCCTCGACAAGCCCTTCGAGGTCGGCGACTTCATCATGGTCGACGGCCTCCAGGGGACCGTCGAATACATCGGCCTCAAGACGACGCGGGTGCGAAGCCTCGGCGGCGAGATGCTCATCTTCGCCAACTCCGACCTCACCCGGTCGCGCATCCAAAACCACAAGCGCATGTACCAGCGGCGCGTCGCGGTCCCGGTCAACGTCAGCCACGACACGCCGCTCGAGACGATGCGCAAGATCCCGGACCTGCTCGCGAAGGCCGTCGAAGGCTCGAGCGACACGGTGTTCGACCGCGCCTTCTTCCTCGGGCACGGGCCGAACGCACTCAATTATGAGTTCGTTTATCACGTGAAAAAACCGGACGTCCTGACGCACCTCACGGCGCAGCAGGACATCCAGTTCCGGCTGCACCAGCTGCTCCGGGACAACGCCATCAACCTCGCGGCGCCGGGGCCGCCCGGGACCCTGGCGGCGAAGTGAGCGCGGCGGCCCTGGGCCCTGTTTTCCCTTGTACATCGACGGGGACCAGCCTCTCCGCCGCCGCCTGGGACGGCACCGGAGCCGATTTGCCCAATCGGGACGGACGGGTACGCGACGGGCTCGCCGACCCCGCGGCCGGCGCCGGGGGCGTGGCCTTGGCCGACCTTCCGGCGCCGTCAAGGCGCTGAAAAGATTCTGGATTCCGTTCGGAAAATCGGGCACCATCGCTGGACGACTCCCATTACAGGCGAGCCCATGCCCGTGCTCAAGATCAACGGCGAGGCGAAGACCGTCGACGTCCCGGCCGAGACCGCGCTCCTCTGGGTCATCCGCGAGGAATGCGGGCTGACCGGCACCAAATTCGGCTGCGGCATGGGCCTCTGCGGCGCCTGCACCGTTCACATGGACGGCGTCGCGATCCGGTCGTGCGTCACGCCGGTCGGCGCCTGTACCGCCGAGGTGACGATCACCACCGTCGAGGGCCTGCCCGGCATCGGCGCCCAGGCGCTGCAGGACGCCTGGGTCAGGCTCAACGTGCCCCAGTGCGGCTACTGCCAGTCGGGGCAGCTCATGGCGGCCGCCGGCCTGCTCGCGAAAAACAAGCGCCCGACCGACGCCGACATCGACGCCGCGATGGCGGGGAACATCTGCCGGTGCGGCACTTACATCCGGATCCGGGCCGCGATCCACGCGGCGGCCGATGCGATGCGGGGGCCGGGAAAATAATGCTGAATCGCCGTGACTTCGTGCTCCGCGTGTCTGTCGCTGCCGGCGGCTTCGCGCTCGCCTTCGAGCTTCCGGGCCTGGCCGCCGGCGCGACGTCGGGCGCGGCGGGCGACGGGCTTTTCCGCCCGAGCGCCTGGCTGCGGATCGGCCCCGACAACACCCTGACCTTCCAGCTCGACCGCGTCGAGATGGGGCAGGGGACGATGACGTCGTTGCCGATGATCCTGGCCGAAGAGCTCGACGTGTTACCGGAAGACCTCGTCGTCGAGTTCGCGCCGGCCGACCGCGCCTTCATCAACCCCAACCTCGCGATCCAGATGACGGGCGGCAGCACCAGCGTCGCGACCGCCTGGGACCCGCTGCGCAAAGCCGGCGCGACGGCGCGCGCCATGCTGATCCAGGCGGCGGCCGAGCGCTGGGGCGTGCCGGCGGGCGAGTGCGTCACCAAACAAAAAAGTGTTTATCACGAGGCCGAGGGCAAAGCGGCGACGTACGGCGAGCTCGCCGCTGCCGCCGCCCGCCTGACGGTGCCGAAGGACGTCGCGCTCAAGGATCCCAAGAACTTCCGCGTCATCGGCAAGTCCTGGGTCCGGCAAGACGGCGCGGCCAAATCCACGGGTCGGGCGCCGTTCGGCATCGACGTCGTGGTGCCCGACATGCGCGTCGCCGTCGTCAAGCGCTGCCCGGTGTTCGGCGGGACGCTCAAGCGCTTCGACGCCACCGCCGCCCTCAAGATGCCGGGCGTCGAGGCGGTACTCGAGATCCCCTCGGGGGTCGCCGTCGTCGCCAAAAAATTCTGGCAGGCAAAGGCCGCCGCCGAGGCCGTCACCGTCGAATGGGACAACGGCAAGCACGCGGCCTTGAGCAGCGACGCGATCATGACGTCGTTCGCCGCGGCGGCCAAGGAGCACGCCGACAAGTTCGGCGGGAGCGGCAAG
>JAYVWD010000109.1:0-3970 GCA_043786345.1 Pseudomonadota bacterium | reverse complement strand
CCCGTCCCCGCGGTCGAAAAGATCGTGTCGCACTGCGCCTGCGTCGGCACGTCGCTGAAATCATCCCTGACGAGCTTGTAATCGAGGTTGCTGAAGTTGACGGAGGCGCATGCATTCGTGATGCCGATATCCGCGGTGCACTCGAGGACGAACTTGAACTTCCCCGCGCCGGTTGCGGCGGCGATATCGACGAGCTCGATGGACCGGACGGTGAACGAAGGCGTCGCGTTGATCCCGGCTTTGTACTTTCCGCTGGCGCCGACGGTGCTCCAAAGGACGCCGCGGTCGCTACTCTTCGAGATGTCGGCCAACCCGTACTTGATGACGTCGGTGGTCTTGATCGGGTTGCTTAGGGTCGACACCACGATCACATAGAGCGGCACGATCCCGGGCTCGCCGAACTCGTCGAACCGGGCGATGTCGCCCGGCAGCCAGGTCGTGAAGGGACTCGCCGCCGTCGGGAAGTAAGTCTTGCCGTTCAAGGTGAACTGGGTCAGCTTCGCGAGGCAATTGCGGTCGTTCTTGTAGGCCTCGACGCCGTCGAGATTCGCCTGGGTGACCGTCGCGGTGTAGCCTGAAATGCAGCCCGACATCGAGACGGAGTACGCGGTCGCCGCCTGGTAAAGCGATAGGGAACCGACGTCGGAGGTCTGGAAGGCGACGGGAATCATCGTCCGCTGTTTAGTCGGCGCATTGCCGACGCTGGCGACGGTGACCACGCCGCGGCCTTGATCGCCGCCGTCCAGCCCGGCGGCGTCCACGCCCTTCTCGGTACAGGCCGCGACCAGCAGCAAAAATAGCAGGGCGGCGACGGCGCAGCGTCGAGCTCCAGGCGATTTTTGGCAATCGTGCTTCATGTTTAAGACTTGGTTCCCTTAGCATCCTGATCGGGAAATTGCGGCCATTCTTTAATTTTTTCGGAGAATGTCCGATGCCAAAAAGATATATCAAATCAGGTGGTTGAACCGCCGGATTGCGGCGCGCGGCCCGGAATTGCGGGGGCCGCGCGGCCGGCGTTCAAACTGGCGACGGGCGTTGGATCCAAGAAAATTGACCCAAGGTAGCGCCTGGACGGCGTGCATCGAGTCATTTTCCTGAGCGCATGGTCATGAACAGTCGACGCTACCGGGCGATCACTGGATGATCGTCGTCACGTCGATGTTGTAGTAGGTGTACGACAAGCCGGCCTTCACGATCAGGATCATATTCTCGTTGCCGGCCGTACCCAGGCCGCCTGGGCCGTTGAGCGTCGCCGTCGTGAAACCCTTATGCGTCGCGTCGACCGCATATTGATCGGTGGGGATGGTGACCGCCGTGCCGGCGGTCGAGTAAATCGTCTCGGCGTTGGTGATCGTCAGGACCGAGCTGTAAGTGTCCTTCACCAGCTTGTAGGTGACGGCGTTCAGGTCGTTGGCGCCGCACAGCGTGTTCGCGGCGCTGCCCGCGCTCATGCCGACCGAGACCGGCGACGCCAACGTCGGGTCGTTGACGCATTCCATTTTGAACGTGAACTTCGGCGCGCCGGTCGTGCCGTCGACACCGATGAAGTTGGCCGCGATCAACTTGAAGAGCGGCGCTTCCTGGCTCTCCACCGTGATCAAGTGCGGATCGCTGACGCTCGCCTCCGAGAACACGTAGTCGCTCGTGGCGTCGCGGAGTTCGGAGAAGTTGTAGACGACCGCCTCGGTTCCGGTGATCGGCGACGCGAGCTGGGAGATGACCTTGACGCGGATGATGGCGCCCCCCGAGCTGGCGAACAACGCCGTGTCGTTGGCGAGCCAGGTCGAGAAGTTCGTCGCGCCGGTGTTGGTGGCATTGTAAACGACGCCGCCGGCCGTGAACGCCGTCAGCTTGGCGAGGCAGTTGCGGTCGTCTTTGTACACTTCAATGCCGTCAAGGTTCGCTTGAGTGACCGTCGCGGTGTACCCCGACAGGCATCCAGCCAGGTCGACGGAGTGGGCCGTCGCCGGGGTCCCCGTCAGCTGGAAGGCGCCGAATGACACCGACAACGGGATGAAAAAGCTATGGTCGCCAGCCGCCGCGCCGCCGCCGATGCTGGTCACCGACGTCGCCTTGCCGCCGCCTTCGTCGGTGTAGCTCTTCTGATCCGGTCCGCCGCCGCAGCCGATGGCCGCCAGCGTCAGGCTACCTAACATCACGATGCCTTTAGTTTTCATTTGCTCGCCTTGTACGGTGGTGAAGACCAACCAATTGCGGTCGTCGGTGTGGATTGGAAGTCCACAATGTAGTCGGAACGGTCGGGTCGTAACTTTAACGCAATACCCGGGAATTTCTTTAATTTATGGGATTTATTGGGGATTTTTCAGAGTGCCCCCCGTCAATTTTTTCGGGGAATGTACCGTTAAGCCAAGGGAGCGCCCTATGAAGCCGACGATCTACAAATTGATTTTGCTGTTGTTTGCCGCGAGCCTATGGCGCTGCGGCGAGCCGCCGACGTCGTCGCTCGAGGCCGCGGAGATCAAGTACTCGTTGGCGCGCCAGTACACGGGAATCGGGAGCAATGTCTTCACGATCGAAGTCCCCGACGGCGCGGACAAGAAGTACAACTATTCCGTGAACAGCTTGGACGTCACCGCCGACGTCGAACTCGGACGGGTGTATCCGCTGACATCCAAGGCGATCAATTTCTCCTACACGTCCGAGGGCGTGCATTCGGTCGACTTCCGCGTCGGGAAAGCGAATGGCACGCCGTACATCTTCGAGATCCTCGCTTGGGAGTTCAGCACCGAGCGGCCGACCCCGCCGATCATTTCATTCGCCAGGACGGTCACCCGTTCCTTGTCGAACAACCTGCTCGTCTCCGACACCCGGACGCCGACGACGGACGCGATCTGGCTGGGCGGGGACGTCAGCACCTTCGGCAAATCACCGGTCGTCGACGGCGGATTCTGGCAACAAATGCCGCTGACGACCCTGGTCGTTCCCGTCACCCTGACGGAGGGCGACGGGCCGAAAGTGGTCGAGGCCAAGTTCAGAAATGCCTTCGGCAACGAGGGCGCGCCGGGCATTCCCGCCGAGATCCTCTTGAAGCAGACGCCGCCGACCGACTGCGACGCGCAGCTGATCGCGCCGATCGTCAGCAACAACAAAATCTCCTTGAAGCTTTCGGCGACCGACCGGCTCCCGACCTATTACTCGGTGCTCGGCGACGTCGGCGCGGTCATCAGCCAGAAGGCGTTTCGATCCGGCGAGGTCGTGACCTTGTTCGTCGAGCCGTCGCCCGGGCTTAAGCGCCTCAACGTCGCGATCGAGGACGTCGCCGGCAACATCTGCCTCAGCAAGGACCTGGTGGTCACGCTCGACCCGGCCTTCAAGAGCGAGAGGATTTTCGTCAAGGATCACCCTTTTTGGACCGACGCCGAGGACGTCGTCCTCGACATCTATTTTGACCACTTCACCGACCAGGAACCGCTGCAGATCAAGGTCACGGGCGACGTCTCGGGGCCGAATACGAACGCCTGGCTCCCGTATGCGCCGGGCGTTGCCGTGACCCTGGCGCCGACGACGAGCGGCAGCCGGCGGATTTTCGCCCAATATAAAGACGCCGCGGGCGTCGAATCCTACCTGATCGGCAAACGCCTGTTCCTCAAACCCGCCGTCACCGTCGTCAACGCCGGCGCCCCGATGGTGAGCGTGGCCGCGAGCAACATCTCGGGCGCGGAGTCCCTTTCGATCACCGGCTGTGTCGAGCCCTATGCGGCGGTGGCGTACACGGAGGCCTATCCGTGTCACCCCAATGCGGCGGCGGTCGTCGTGACCTACCGGTTTTCAGACGGATCGACGCTCGTCCGGTCGGCCACCCCATAGCGAAGCGACCTCGCCGGCCCCCGCGCCCCTCAAGGCGCGACGAGGCTAGGGTATGTCCGGCAAAGGCTGCGCGGCGTTAGTCCAAGGCGTCGTCGTGAGCGTGGGCGTCGACGTGAGCCTGGGCTTGGGCCTGGGCGCGAGG
>JAYVWD010000108.1:0-2146 GCA_043786345.1 Pseudomonadota bacterium | reverse complement strand
CCCGTTCATTCACAATTCATAGTGGTCAACTGACTAAACACCGCCGCTGGAGAGCGGGCCGACAAAGAGACCGCGTCAGCAGGTCCGAATATGAACCCGCCATGAACACGGAGTCATCTGCTTCGTGCGAGTTTGGCAGACGCCACGGCGTGCTTAAGTGAGGTATCCCACCGAGCAAAAAAATCGCCGCGGAGCCCCTACGCGCTACGACGCAACCCAAGTGATTCGTTGCGTCGTCGTTTTGGCGACGGCCTGCGGCTTTTCGACCCCGGCGCGCGCCGACCTCGTCCTGGAAACCGAGACGGCGCGTCTCGGAAAACAGGGCTCGGGATGCGTCGGAAACGCCATTCAGGTCGAGAGAGATCAGGACGGTACGGTCACGGAGTTTACGCTGACGGCCTTCGAGCTGGCCCCGACCGATCGCATCGAGGTGCTGATCGAGCCGTTCTTTTGGGAGAGGATCATCCCCAAGGATGGCCCCGTCGTGAAGGGCAAAGGTGACACTGAGGTCACGCTGTCATGGCTCGCGATCGGTGAAAAAGGCTGGCGCCCCGCCGTCGTGTTTGCGACCAAGGAAAAAATCCCGACGAGCAACCGTCCGGAGATCGGGACCGGAAAGCGCGATTTCACGGGCTACCTGATCCTCGGCAAAGAGCTCGGTCCCCTCGACTTCAACGTCAACCTGGCCGGCGAGCGCTTCGGCTCGCCGCCGGGTGAAAAACTCAAAGATCAGTTTATCTACGATACCTCGGCGCAATTCGACCTCGGCAAGTCCCTGGCGCTTTACGCGGAATACTTTGGAAACTCGGCGCCCACCGATGACGCGCCGCCGGTGCACGCTCATTCCTTTGCCGCTGAAATCAGCCTGACTACCCATTTCAACGCATTCCTCAGCTTCGGACGGGACTCCGAGGGCATGGACGACGTTCGGAGTGGGGTCAATCTGGTGTGGTGAATCCTCCCGAAATTGACCAGAAATCCCCTCCCGCCCTTAAAATATTTGTATAATTTCATATAGATTTCATAGACTTTTATCAGAATTGTACTATTTGTAATTAGAATGTTATTATGCGTTTGTTGTTGCTGTTGAAGCTGATCAAGTTGAACTGGAGGCTCCAAATGACCACGCGCCCCTCGTCTGCTGCCTGTCCGTCCCGATCCCGGAACATCGTCCGCCTCATTGCTCCCCTTGCCAGCATCGTCTTTGCCCTTTTGCCCGCTTGTGGCCCGACCGCGTCGGACGCCAGCGCGAGTGCTGCACACCTCCCTCCCGGCGGCGGCCAAGGTGCAAAAGTAACCATTCTGGACTCATCCTTCACCACCGGCACGCTCTGCACGAAGACCGACTCCAATTTCGCCGAGCTGCGCTACCCGGAGCAGATTCCTTACTGCAACCGGAACATCACGATGGGCGAGAAGCGTTCGGTGGCAAAGCACTACGGCATTCCGGACAGTGACTTCTCGCAATACGAGTTCGATCACTTCATCCCGCTGGCCATCGGCGGGAGTAATGATGCGTCGAACCTGTGGCCGCAGCGCTTCGACCAGGCGAAACAAAAAGACGTCCTCGAGGTCCAGCTCTACGCGAAGATGATGGCTGGCAAAGTGACGCAAAAGTCCGCGGTCGCGCAGATCCGGGCCTGGCAACCAGGTAACTGATTCGCCCGCGCGATCGGCGCCTCGTTTCATTGAAATGACGTCGGACCGGGTCTTGGCTCGATGCCAGGACCCGGCCTCAATTTTGGCCGCTATTGATACGAAAACACTAGTTCCAACCCCCATCGGCGAGCTTGAACCAGGCGCCGCCGCCGTCGAATTTGCCCCACACCGCCGTTTCCAGCAGGCTAAACGTGAAATGCTGCCCCGCGTCGTAGACCTGGATCTGCTCGTCGTTCCGCAGGATCTCCGTCGCCGTCGAGCTGTAGCCGCTCGTGCGCATCCACTTCCACTTCTTCGCCGGATAGAGGTTCAGGTAGCCCCCGTCGCCGTTCGCGAACTTGTAGGTAAAGAGCCGGCGGTCGTCCCAGTGCCCGGCGCGAAAGACCGTGAACTCAAAGTCTGTCGATAAATGGCCGTCTGCGTCGTTGCCGACCATCGCGGAAATCCTCATTTACGCGACGTAAACTCCGGTTTCCGCTCCGGTCGG
>JAYVWD010000107.1:0-3114 GCA_043786345.1 Pseudomonadota bacterium | reverse complement strand
ACGGCGCGCCGGGGATCAGAGTCTGTCGAGAAATGGTCGACAGACTTTCGGTGGTTGGGCGTGTACGTGCCGGCCATGCCGCCATGGCCGGTCGTCTTGTCCCCGCAGTGGGCGGGGGACGAAACGCCGGGATCCTGGCCCGGTCCGAAGTAGGCGAAGTCGATCTCGGTGTGGTTGGAGAAATCCGGTTTCGCGCAGCATCCGACGTGCGGCTTGTCGGTCGTGCCGGCCGGGCAGCCGTCGGGCAGGAACACGCCGGCGACCGTCGCCTCATTTTCGCAGGTTTCGCGGGCGAAGCCGGGCGGCAATCCCCAGAGTGAATCGCATGAAGTAGCCTTTCGCGTTTCGGGGTGACCACGTCTCGGAATCGACGGGGCGGTCCTTTATTGAGGGAGGGCGCAAAAGGGCGCGAAAAGTCCTATACTGAGGCCGACATGGAGGTCCCCCATGAAAATTACAGGCGTCCAGCAGATGCTCCTGATGGTCGGCAGCCTGAGCGCCTGCGTCACCTCGAGTCCCACGCCCATGGACTTGCCAAAGGGGTGGCTCGTTTTGAAGGAGTATCGCCACCCGGACAAGCATCCCAACGGTGAGGCGCTGCTTTTCGTCGAAGACAAGGCCATGATTCAAACCAAGTTGTTTCGGCTTTGGCAGACGTCCGAGCGGAAAATCACGGGCCTCGTGAAGGACGCCGACAAGCTCGCGCTCAAAATCGACGGTGACAAGCCCCTCAGCATTCAGAAATTGAATGAAAAGGACTATGCCTTCGACTTCGGGCCGGGGATGGGCGCCTTGGTCTTCCGCGTCGCCAGCGCGAAGGAGGCCCGGTACCTCCCGGAGCTCAAGGCCGGGCCCGATGGCGTCAAACGCCTGGACGTCGCGACGGCGGAAAAAAACACCTGCGTCGACACCCTCGCCTGCCTCGCCGCGGTCGCGGCGCAAGGGGCGCCGGCCCCGGCCATTCCGTCGGAAAGGGACCCGCTGTTCAAGGAGTATTGCAAACAAGCGCGACAGGCCATGGGGATGGTGAAGCTCATGGAGAAGAAGCCCGCGGCTTGCCAGTTTTATTCGCTCAAACCCGGCAAGGAATGACCTCGCGATCGTCAGCGCGAAACGACGGGCCGCGCGTTATATCTGAGCCCTTGTCGCCGCGAGCGGGACGGCGGGAGGCAGGATGAGTCGGCTTCGAGTGTTCAGCGCGGGCTGGAAGGATGCGGACGGGTTTCGAGGGCCGGGCGCGTGCGCCGTGCTCGGGGTGCCGTCCGACGTCTGTTTTGAGGTCTCACAAGGCTGGGTTCGCTCGCCGTGTCCGGGCTGCGCCGGCTACACGTCCCAAGACATCCAAGGCCAAACGGCGCAAGGCGCCTAGGCCACCGTCGATAGCTCCGCGAACAACACGCGCCGCTGCGGGGGGCTCCGTCGTCGTCGCTTTCCCGCTATCGCGGCGAAATTCCGGGCCAGGGCTTTTACCCAAATTCCGCCGAGCGGCGGCTGGCCTCGCCTTGGCCGGTCGAGCCCATGAATACTTGCTACGGCGTCAACTCGAGGAGCATCACCTCGTCGCGCGACAGGAAGTACAGGTATGGCCCGACCGCGACGCCGTCCGTCCGCATGTTGTTCGTCGGGTATTTGATCGTCACCAGCGTCGCTAGACTGGCCTGGAAAAAGCTGGCGACCGCTGACCGGCAGGGCGGGCGAGATGAACGGCAGGTCGGCGATCTTGCCGTTGCTCAAGGGGATCTGGCCGGCGAGGTGCGACAGACTGCCGGCCGCGATCGCCGCGGACTCGGTCGGCGAGCCGACGACGATCGGTGCGTGCCGGGGGACTATTAGCCGCGCGAAGTCCTCCTTAACAGTTTCAGCAATTGAAGGTTCATCGCGGAGGAAAATGCGACGTGCGGCCGGAGGCCGTTTCTTATCTGTAATACACTGTTATAATAGATGAAAATTACGGCGCCGATGGAAAGGTGAACGGAAAGATCAGCGCCGTTGTCGGCGGCGGCATGCCGGATGACGCAAGAGGGGTCAACTGGCGCGTCCGGGACTTCGGGGCGTTGAGGTGAAATGGTGGCTAGTGGGGCTGAATCAAGGCGGGAGCGGCTTTGACCAGGTGCATTTGGTGTGCTTGTCATACGCATAGGACGTGAACGAGAAGGGCGACTCCTTAGTGCAATCCGACACCGACGACGTGCAGTTGCCATTGGCGGTGCACTTAAAGTGACAGGGGCTCTCTTCGCCGCAGGCTTCCCGGTATAGGTAGGGTCCGGTCGCTCCCTGCTCGCTCTTGATGCGGCACTTGAAGTGGCTGTCGTCGTCGTCATCATCGAAGCCATCTTGGCCGTCATAAATACACTGATAGATGCCGTCTTTGAGGAGTTGCTCCGCCGCGACCGGGGGCGGAGGAGGAGGCGAAGGCGGTGGCGAAGGCGGTGGCGAAGGCGGTGGCGGCGAAGGCGGTGGCGGCGAAGGCGGTGGTGGCGCCAACAATTTATCGAAGATCGGAAGAAAGCGGGCGACCTGTGGCCGCAATCCCGGAAAGTTGGAATCGCCCGACTCGACGGCATAGCTGATGTCTTCGCCTAATTTTTCGAGGGCCGCGGCGATGCCTGAACTTTCGGCCTTGACGGCATCCCGTGCCGTCTTGGCCTGGCCGGCTTGCGCCGCAAGCGTATCGCGCTGCTGCGTCAAGACCGTGAGGTCGCCGGCGGCGGCGATTCCCGCATCGATTTGGGCGAGGACCTGGGTTTGAGCGGCGATCCTCTTGCTGAGGTCGGCTTGGTTCGTCTGGAGCGCCTTGACCTCGGATTTGAGCTGCGCCAGCTGCGCCGAAAGGTCTGGATTCGGCTGCTGGTCGAGGCTTTGCTCGATCCCGGAAATTTGAGTCAAGAGTCCCTGTGAATCCTGGATAGTCGCGGCGATCTGGCCCTTTAGTCCCTCGTTCAAGGAAGTGGCCAGGCTCCGCGTCGTCGTCAACTCCGCCTTGGCCGCTTGCGCGGCGCTGAATTTCTGGTCCGCGGCCGTGGCGGCGGCGCTCGCCGCGGAAAAAGCCGCCTCGGCTTTCGCCAGGCGCTGCGGCGTATCAAGCGTCAGCTCGGCGGCAAAGGTCGAAAAGAG
>JAYVWD010000106.1:0-4175 GCA_043786345.1 Pseudomonadota bacterium | reverse complement strand
CGGATCCGGCGGCAGCGCGTCGGCCGCGGCCGCCGCGGCGGCGTCGGGAACCGGCATGAGGGCGCCGGATTCCGGCTGCGGCGGCAGCGCGTCGGCCTCGCCGGCGGCGTTCATGTCCTGCGCCAGCATCTGCCAGTTGTTCGCCTGGTTCTTGAGCGCGACGATGATCTCGGTCTTGAACGCCGGGCTGTTGCCGGGCTTGCTCACCGCGGCAAAAAAGGCCTTGGCGACTCCGTAGCCTTGGAGCATCGGGTTTTCGGCGAGCGCGTCGGCTAAGTTGACGTCGCGGTCCCGGGCGAGGCCCTCGAGCGTCAGCGCGTCCTTCGCCAGCGGCACGGTGCGCGCGCCCGGGGCTTTTTCGATGTCGCTCTCGATGAAGGTCTGCTGGTCCCGGCCGAGGGGATGCAGCACCGCCTTGACGAGGCCGAGCGCGAGCGCCGCCTCCTCGAGGCTGCCAGCGGCCGGGGCCTTCGGCAGGGAGCCGACGAGCTCGTGCTCGGCCGGGCCGAAGGGCGCGTCGGGCGCACGCTGTTTTTTGACGAAGGCGGCGAGGTCTTCCGGCGTAAAGACCTTGACCGGGATCGGCGTCCCGGCGGCCGCCGGATCCGTCGCGGCTGGCGTAACGCCCGCGGCGCCGGGCGACGAGACGGGCGGCGCCAGCGGCAGGTCGGACTTGGAGCCGGCCTTTTGCCCGCCGACGCTGGACAGGGCGGCATGGCCGGGCTGAACCGGCGCGGCGCCGGGCGTAACGCACGCCGTCAAACCTGTGAGCAGAGCGGCATACAGAGGGGCGAACGCTTTCATGGCGGTCCTTCTCGAAGGCTTTAAAAGTCGTGGGATTCTATACCACGACTAGCCCGAAAAGGTCACGGCAATCGGTCTTAACCCTCAGAAATCAAAGGAAAGAGAGCCCAGGTACCGGCGGTCTTCGAGGGGCTTCGAAGTGCTCGAGACGTCCCGCCCGAAGGTCGCGAAGGCGAACTCGACGAAGCCCAGGTTGACGCTGGCGCCGGCCGTCGCGAAGCCCTGGCTGTAACCGGCGCGCACCGAGAAGTCGGAGAGCTGCAGCGGGTTGCCGGCGAAGACCTCGACGCCGGCGTGAACGAGCTTGCTGGCCTCGATGCCGGCGAGGCCGTACGAGTTCTTGCCGATCATCAGCGGCAGCTGGTGGATGTCGAGGGCGAGGCGGGCGTTGACCTTGCGGCCGAGGCGCGGCGTGATCGAGAACCCGACGCGCGCGTCGGTCGGGTCGACGGTGCTCAGGGCGTCGGCGTTGGCGAAGCTGCCGCGGAACTTGTTGCCGCAGACGCGCTCGCGCTTCTCGGTGAACGGGTTCAAGTAGTTGTCGCGGCAACCGGTCGGCAGGTTGAGGACGGCGACGCCGACGGTCGGATACCAGAAGTCGGCGACGGTGTAGAGCAGGCCCGCGTCGATGCCGAGGCCCTGGCTCTTGTTGGCGTCGTCCTTCAGGCGGCGCTTCATCTCGCCCTTGTTGAGCAGGGTCTCGGACGGGATGTTGTCCTCGTAGGCATAGCGCGCCATCGGCCGCAGCGAGAGGCCGATGCTGAAGCGGTTTGACGCGTCGGTGAGCGCGAAACTCGTGACGACGCCGACGTCGGCCACCGCCTCGACGCGCGCCTGCGACGGGTCGTCCTTCGGCACGATGATCTTGGTCGTGGTGCTGGAGAGGGCGCCGATCAGCATCGGCGTCTCGCGCGACACGTCGATGAGGCCGACGGGGTAGAGCGCGGCGCGCGCCCAGAACGGCTTGTCGCCGATCTTGTCGAGGGAGTCGATGACGCCCTCGACGCTCTTGTCGGCGGCGCCCTTGAAGCCTGTGTAGAAGGTGCGGGCCTCGGAGTTGGCGCCGGCGACCAGGTTCGGGAGCTTGAGGAGGTTAAGCGTGTTGCGCGAGCGGGCCTTGCGCGAGCGGGCGATGCCGGCCGGGTTGGTCCAGGCCGAGTTCTCGTCGTTCGCGACGGCGGTGAACGCGCCGCCCATGCCCATCGGCCGGACCGGGGTGAACGGCTCCGGGATCTCCTCGGCGCGCGCGGCGCCGCCGCCCAGGGCCAGGACGGCGAAGGCGAGGGCTTGCAGGGCTTTTTGTCGGTGACGGCGTTCCACGGGGTCTCTATCGCCTGGGACGGCGCTTTACCTGACTTTTTTGGAAGTTCACCTGGAAAATCAGGGGCTATGTGGCTCAAGGAGGGCTTTTATCAGTATACTGCATATCATCACCAAAATGGATGGAACGCCTTTGCGAAGCCCCCGCATGTCTTTTGCAGCCGGCACTTTTTTCCTGGTCGCGGCCCTCCTGCCGGGCGCGGGCGCCGTGCGCGCCGAGGAACAGCAACGGGGGCTCGACTCCAGCCGCTTCATGGGCCGGGGCGGCACCTTCGTCGCGGCCTACGACTCCGACGAGGCGACGCGCGGCAATCCGGCGACCCTCGCCGAGCCGAACGTGCGGTTCCAGGCGCGCTGGCTCCAGCTCGACGTCTTCGTCGGCGAAAACACCGTCCAGACCGTGAACGACGTCACGAACCTGGCGAGCGGGAAGGGCGAGCAGGGGCTCGTCCCGCTCCTCGAGAAGTTCGAGGACAAGTTCGGCCAGCGCCAATACGCGCGGATCCAGCTGAGCCCGGTGGCGCTGCGCATCTTGACCTTCGAGATCGCGCCCTTCGTGTCGTCGTCGAACTTCATCGACGCGCGCATCCCGACGATGCCGGTCGCGACGATCGACAGCGACACGCGCGCCGGCGCGACGATCTCCTACGCCCGCGAGTTCGGCAAGGAGCTCAACCTTGGGCTCTCGCTCAAGCCCATGCATCGCACGACCTACCACGGCGACCTGGCGTTTTCCGACATCCCGTCCTTCGTCGACAACAAGAACCTCGGGGTGGGCGACATCATCAGGAAGCGCGAGGGCTTCCAGCTCGGCTGGGACATGGGCGCGATCTGGCGGCCGGGCAAGGCCTGGCGCTTCGGCATGATGCTCGAGAACATCGGCTATGCGGGCAACTTCTCGACCTTCGCCGACCCGCCGCAGGAGCAGGCGATGCGCGTCTCGCTCGGCATGGATTATCGCATCGACTGGAAGCCCTGGTACTGGGACGTCCTCGTCGACCTCCAGGACCTGGCGAACCCGCACCACTACCACCCGCTGCGCCTGGTCCACCTCGGCAGCGAGCTCGGCCGCACCTATGTGAGCCGCGACACCGACGCCGGGTTCCTCCTCGGCCTCAACGAGGGCTACGGCACGATCGGCGGGTACGTGGACTTGTTCTTGGCGCGCCTGACGATGAGCTACTATGCGGTCGAGCTCGGGGAGTACCCCGGGCAGAGACGGGACCGGCGCTTCGGGATCACGGCGGAGATCGCCACGACCTTCTAAAAGGCGGTCGCTAACCGGCCGTCGGTGTCGTTGCCGGCCATCGCGGAAATCCTCATGTACCCGACCGGGGTCCCTGCGAGCCGGCGGGTGGTGGCGACGGTCCGCGCTCCTGTCGGCGCCTGGCATCCCACCACTTCTCGACCGACTTTGAGTCAGCGCGGGTCTTCCGCCATCGTGCGCGCCAGCATCTCGAGGTCCTCGTTCTGCTGGCTCAGGCGCTTGATGCGTTGATCCGTCGCCTCGAGCTGCTGCATCAGGGCGAGGATCTGGGCGTCCTTCGCCTCGATGACCGTGTCCTTCATCTCGACGATCTTGTCGGTGAGCTCGGTCACCTTCTGGATCGAGTGCTGCGTCAGGCGCAGGATCTCGCGGTTTTCTTCCTTGGCGAGGCTCAAGTGGTCGAGCAGCAGCGCCATCTCGGGCGAACCCGTCCGCTCGCCCGTCATGGTGAGGAAGCCGCCGGCGCCAGGGCCCATGGCGCCCGCGCGGTTCGCCTCCTCGGGACCGAGCGGGAGCGGGGGCAGGGTGCCGAGGTCGGCCGATCCGATGTCCTCGTGAACGACGTTGTCGCTGACCCAGGCGCCGAAGGTCCGCCCTTGGGCGCCGGCCGGCGTCGGCTCCTCGGGGGGCACCGCCGCTTCGTGCGAGTAGACGAACAGCCGCCCGCGCTGGGTGCGCCCGATCAGGTCGCCCCGGCGGAGGCGTTTCCACACCTCGGCCTCCTCGAGGCCCGTCTGGCGGGCGTAGTCCTCGAGCGGCAGACCCTCGAGGGTCGGATCCGTTA
>JAYVWD010000105.1:0-6047 GCA_043786345.1 Pseudomonadota bacterium | reverse complement strand
GCTCGCGCAGATCTTCCGGCTGGTCGGGCCGGAGCATCTCTACAGCCTGACCAACAACGAAGGGGCGCCGACCTTCCACCTCGAAGGACCGGCCTTTTTCACCCTCGTCAGTCAGCTCTCCGGAAGCATCCCGCTGCTCCGCTGCCACACGGCGGCGGGCACGCACTTTCTCTCGCAGAGCGCGGCGTGCGAAGGGCAATTGCTCGACGGGCCGATGGGCTTCATGCTGCAGGGCCAGAAGACCAATACCCGCCTGCTGTCGCGCTGCGTGAGCCCGAACGCGGCGGACCACCTGGCGGTCTTGGATACGCAGGAATGCGTGAATGCCGGGTATACGGTCGAGGGGCCGTTGGGGTGGGTGCCGAATGCGGGCTATGTGCACGAGCCTTGAGCCGTGCACCACCGCCCGCCTTCACGGGTACCGGCTCAAGCCCGGTTGCAAGAGCCGCGCGATCGCCCCATCGAGGCCCGCAATCGTCAATGGAAACATGTCGTTGAAGACCCTGCGTACGAGCTGGGCCGAGGGGATTTCCCAATAGGGAAGGGGCTCGGGGTTGAGCCAGACCGCGCGCGGCACGCGCTGACGCAACCGATCGAGCCAGACGAGGCCCGGGTCCTCGTTGTGGTGGAAGTAGTCGATGCAGCCGCCCGGCGCGGTCAGCTCGTAGGGGCTCATCGCCGCGTCGCCGACGACGACGAGGTACCAGTCGTCGCCGAGGTCTTTGAGGACGTCGGCCGTCTGGACGGTCTCGAGCCGTTGGGCGTCCGAATAAAGGAAGTCGTAGACGCAGTTGTGGAAGAAGTAGTGGCGGAACTCTTTGAAGTGGTTGAGCGAGTGCGCCGCCGAGAAGAGCTGCTCGCTCACCCGCGTGTGCGCCGTCATCGAGCCGCCGACGTCCATCAGCAGCAGCACCTTGACGGAGTTCCGGCGCTCCCGGCGCATGACGAGGTCGATGTCGCCGGCGTTGCGGGCCGTCGCGCGGATCGTCGCCTCGATGTCGAGCTCCTCGTGGGCGCCGTCGCGGGCCAGGCGGCGCAGTTTTTTGAGGGCCAGGCTCACCTGGCGGGTGTCGATCACGACGTCGTCGCGGAGGTTCCGGAAGCGGCGGGCGGAGGCGACCTGGACGGCGGTTTTCCACAGGCTTTCCCCATGCACGCGCACGCCGCTCGGGTGGCGGCCGGCGTTGCCGAACGGGCTCGTGCCGCCGGTTCCCACCCATTTGTTGCCGCCGTCGTGGCGCTCCTTTTGCTGGGCGAGGCGCTCCTCGAACTGGCGGCGCAGCTCGTCCAGGTCGAGGGTCTTGAGGCGCGCCAGCTCGTCCTCGGACAGCGGGCGCGGCAACGGCGCGGTCTCGAGCCATTTGAGCAGCTCGTCCTTGAGCCCGGGCGCCACCTCGACGCCCTTGAAGTGCTCGGCGAAGCACTGGTCGAAGAGGTCGAAGTGGGCCTCGTTTTTGACGAGCAGGCTGCGCGCGAGGAAGTAAAAGCCGTGCAGCGACTCGCCGGCCAGGCCGAGCTGGAGCGCCTCGAGCAAGGTCATGTATTCCTGGACCGAAACGGCGAGCCCGCGCCGCCTCAGGTGGAAAAAATAGCCGGTGAACATCGCGGCTCCGCCGTGATCCGAGGTAAGTCCCAAGGCATGGAGTACTGGCTTACACGCCTATGCCTGCAGCGGTCCCTGGGACTAACCTACTTCATCGCCTTTTTGATCGCCTTCAATCAAGGGAAAGCCCTGATCGGGGCGAACGACCTGCTGCCCATGCGCCTCTTTCTGGCGGAGGCGAAGTTCTGGGACGCGCCGAGCCTGTTCTGGCTCGGGCACTCGGACGCGGCCCTGACGGCCGTGGCCGTCGCCGGCTTAGGGCTGGCGGCGCTCGCGGTGACCGGCAAGGAGATCATCCTCGAGGGCACGCGCGACGAGCTCGTAACGGATGAAACCGTGTGGATTCCTTATGAGTTCAAGGCCAAACCCGGGGACGTCCGGCGCCGCCCGCCGCAGGTCTCGCCGTATCTGCCGAAGCTCGACTGGCAGGTGTGGTTCGCAGCGATGGGGAGCTACCGCCACTATCCGTGGATTTTGAACCTGTGCGCCAAGCTGCTGCAGGGGGACGCCGAGGTCCTCGGGCTGCTCGGCGCCAACCCGTTTCCGGGAGGACCGCCGCCGTGGATCCGGGCCGAGCGTTACCTCTATCGCTTCGCCGCCCCCGGGGAAAAGGCGCAAGGCGCTTACTGGGCGCGCGAGTATGCGGGCGAGTACCTGCCGCCGCTATCCCTCAAACAGGAATCGTTTCAGAACGTCCTGCGCCAGCAAGGCTGGCTCTAAGCCCGCGGCCGCCGCCGGATCGCCTCGATGTCGTTCTCTTTCTTGAGCAACACCCCGAGAAACGGCAGCTCCTTCTGGATCAGCGCCGCCGGAATCCCGCCGTGGATCAGCGCCGCGATCCAGTCGATCAGCTCGCTCGTCGACGGGCGCTTGCGGATCTCGGGCTGGTCGCGGAGCCAGTAGAACTTCGTCAGGCACTGCGACAGCAGCTTCCGGTCGACATCCGGATGGTGCACGTGGACGATCGCCTGCATCTGCGCCTCGTCGGGGAAGGCGATATAGTGGAAAACGCAGCGGCGCAGGAACGCGTCGGGCAGCTCCTTGTCGGCGTTCGAGGTGATGACGACGATCGGGCGCTCCTGCGCGGTGACCCGCTCGCCGGTCTCGAGCACGTCGAAGCTCATGGCGTCGAGCTCGTGGAGCAGGTCGTTCGGGAACTCCACGTCGGCCTTGTCGATCTCGTCGATGAGGACGACGCAGCGCGACGGGCGCGCGAAGGCCCGGCCGAGCGGGCCCATCTTGATGTACCGCTTGATGTCCTGCACGTCGCCGGAGGCGAAGCGGCTGTCGTTGAGGCGCTGCACGGTGTCGTAAACGTAGAGCCCCTCCTGCGCCTTCGACGTGCTCTTCACGTGCCAGGGGATGAGCTCGAGGCCGAGGTCGTCGGCCACGGCGCGCGCCAGCAGGGTTTTGCCCGTGCCGGGCTCGCCCCGGATCAGGAGGGGCCGCTTGAGGGCGATGGCGACGTTGACGGCACTCTTGAGCTCGGCCGAGGCGATGTAGGCCCCCGTACCGCCGAAGTTGGTCACGCGGGGAGCCTCCGACGCAGCGCCAGCACGCGGCCGGCGGCCTCGTCCAGGCGGCGAGCGAACGCGGGGCTCTTCGCCGCCGCGCGCCTCAGGGTTTCATGGGCGAAGCGGCCGCGCTCGACGTGCCGGCAGATGAGAAGCATGTCGGCGCCGGCGGTCACGGCGGCGATCAGGGCGTCGCCCCAGGCCGCATCGTCCTGACCGATGGCGCCCATCGTCATATCGTCGCTGACCACCACGCCGCCGAAGCCGAGCTCCCCGCGCAGCAGATCGTTCATGATCCAGGGGCTCAGGGAGGCTTCCTCGGGGGCTAAGGCCGGGTAAACGCAGTGGCTGATCATCACCATGGCCGCGCGCGGGATCAGCGCCCGGAACGGCGCCAGCTCGCGGGCGTCCAGGATCGCGCGCGCCAGCGGGATGATGCCCTTGCCAACGTGCGTGTCGACCGTAGCGGCGCCCTGCCCGGGGAAGTGCTTGAGGGAGCCGAGCACGCCCGCGCTCTGAAGGCCGTCCAGGAACGCGCCGGCCCGGCGGATGACGGACCCGGCGTCCTTGCCGAAGCACCGGTCGCCGATCGCCGTGTTGGTCGGCTCGGTGTCGATGTCGCAGACCGGCGCGAAGTCGACGTTGATGCCGACCGCGAGCAGGGTCCGCGCGACCTCGGCGGCATAGTCCCGGATGGCTCGCAGCGCCGCGTCGTCGTCCTTGCCGCCGGCGAGCTGGAGAGCCGGCCCGAGGTTCGGGAAGTCGGGCCAGTCCTTCGTCTTGAAGCGGTTGACGCGCCCGCCCTCCTGGTCGATCGCGACGATGAGCGGCGGCGCGCCGGCGGGGCGCAGCTCCTGCAGCTCTCCGACTAGAGTCCGCAGCTGGCGGAAGTCGGGGTGCGGGATGTTGCGCGTGAAGAGCGTCAGACCAGAGGTCGGGGTCGCCGTGTAGAAGGCGCGCTCCGCGCTGGTGAGCGCCGTCCCTTCGACGGCGCAGATAAGTACGGCACCTGCGGCGTCGCTCACGGCCCGGATCCTGTCTGATTATTCGTCGATGATCTGGAGGATGTAACGCTTGGAAAGCTTGGCGGCCGCGCAGTTGAGGATGGTGCGGATGGCGTCGGCGGTACGACCCTGGCGGCCGATGACCTTGCCGATGTCTTCCTTGGCGACTTTGAGCTCGATGATGTTGGTCTGATTGCCCTGGATCTCGGAGATCTCGATCCGGGTCACCTCGTCGACGAGCGCCTTCGCGATGTACTCGACCAATTCCTTCATCGTAACTTCAGGTACGTCGGCCATGGTTCACATCCGTCTTCAAAAGGAATTGCTGCCAGTTACAACTGCTATACGCGTGACCCTACCTGGACTTCCTAACTGTAAGTTTATAAGATTTCAAGGCTCAAGGAAAGGGAACAAAAGGAGAAGGCCTTGGCGGAGTTGACCACTGACCATACGTTCGATGCCGGCATCGACGAGGTGTTCGCCGGGCTCGGACAGTTCAAGAAGTACCCCGAGTACATCCCGGGCGTGACCGGCATCGAGGTGCTCCCGCCAAAGAAGCCGGGCTCCGTCGGCCAGGTCCGCTACGAGCTCAAGATCATCAAGTCCTTTTACTACACGCTCAATATGTACGAGGAGAAACCGGGCCGCATCTGGTGGGACCTGGACGACTCCAACATCATGAAGAAGAGCAACGGCGCCTGGACGCTCATGGATCTGGGCAACGGCAAGACCAAGGCGACCTACAGCCTGGACATCGTCTTCAAGGGGCTCGTGCCATCGGCCATCGTCGACCAGATCACCAAGGCCAACCTTCCCGGGATGTTCAAGGGCTTCCAGGACTTGATCGTCGCAAATCGGAAAGGTCGATGACGAAGGGCACGCCGTCCCGGCAGCGGATCTGAAGCTGGTCGGCGATTTCGAGCCCCGCCCCTGCCAGGTGCGCCACCAGGTCGGCGCGCGCGCGGTCGAGGGGCTGCCAGCGGGGCGCCGCCGCCGCCGCCGGGGCCGGTCCGAACGGCATCGCGAGGCCGAGCTCGTCGCCGTCCTCGAGCACGAGCCAGGGAGCCAGCAAGGGGGTCGCCCCGAGCAGGGGCGCGGCGGCGCGTAGGGACCGGAGCCAGGCCTGCCGGCCGGGCGTCCGGGGCCCGCCGCCGAAAGTCGGCAGGGCCCGCTTGATGACCAGGTCCGAACCGTCCGGCCCCCGGACGCGAAAGGCGCGAAAGTGCGTCCCCTCGCCCAGGAGCTCGAGGCCCTTCCCCCCGTCCCGACAGACTTTATCGGCGAAGAGCGAGTGCAGACGCGCCTCGTCGGCCGCGCCTGCGAATTTTTCCTTAAGAGTTTTGAGCTCTTGCAAGGCAAACAAGGCGGCGGCCTCGGGCTTACGGGGTTCTCACTTCAGACAAATTATAAATGTTTCCAGGGTGTTTTCGAATAGTTTTGCCCCACCATAGCAGTTTGTTGTATGTTCGGTCCCGAGATTCTCCGATCTGTCGCTGTATATATTTTCGACACCTGCTCAATCTGGTGATTTGAATTCTTAGGGGGCACCTCCGGCTCCTGCGCGGTAAGAGCCGGATTTCATGAAGAAGCCCATAGACTCGACCGGCCCCACACCGCCCCATTCGAATGGAATGGGTTTTGCTTTGAACTGGTGTGTGGCGCAGCCCACAAAGTCTCGGTCGTAGTCCCAAGCAGAAGTGTTTTGAACATTGATCTGGAGGTTCCGGAAATGCAAGGCCAAGACACCCAAAAAACCAATGTCGTCTCGCTCTTCGCCGCCCGCCAAAAGGCGGATGACGACTCGAACACCGGCGACGGCTCGGTGGACCCTTCGGACGAGAGCTTCACGGACATCATGGAGCGCAACCGTAAGAACAAGGAGCGCGTCGAAAAAGAGCGCCTGAACGCCAATAAGTCCGTCCTCCG
>JAYVWD010000104.1:0-8772 GCA_043786345.1 Pseudomonadota bacterium | reverse complement strand
CCCACCGCGTCGTGACGCAGGTCGACCTCGGCAAGTGGACCAACCTGACGCGCTGGCTCGCTCGCATCGAAGCGCGCCCGTCGTGGGTTCACGCGGAGGCCTAGACCCGATGTTCATCGTGACCGGCGGCTGTGGTTTCATCGGCAGCGCGATCGTCTGGAAGCTCAACCAGGAGGGCATCGACGACATCGTGGTCGTCGACCGCCTCGGCTCGGCCGCCAAATGGCGGAACCTGAACAAGCTCAAGATCCGGCGGATCGTGCTGAAGGACCAGTTCTTCGACTGGCTTGGCGGTGACGGCTCGCGCGCGATGATCGATGCCGTCTTTCACATGGGCGCCAGCAGCTCGACGACCGAGATGGACGCGGACTACCTCGTCGGGAACAACATCAACTTCTCGCTCAAGCTGTTCGAGCACTGCGCGGCCTACGACGTCCCCCTGGTCTACGCCTCGTCGGCGTCGACTTACGGGGACGGCGCGCAGGGCTTCGACGACGATCCGGCGCGGGTCGACACCCTGCAGCCCATGCATCCCTATGGCTTCTCGAAGCAGAAGTTCGACCAATGGGTCTTAAACCAGACCCACCTGCCGCCCGCCTGGGCCGGCCTCAAGTTCTTCAACGTTTACGGGCCGCAGGAATACCACAAGGGCGCGCAGACGAGCGTCGTGTACCAGTTCCTGCCGCAGATCACGGCGACCGGCGGGCTCAAGCTCTTCAAGTCCAACCGGCCCGATTTCGCGCACGGCGAGCAGAAGCGCGACTTCGTGTACGTGAAGGACTGCGCCCGCGTCGCCTGGCACTTTTACGCGGAGCGCGGGCGCTACAAGAGCGGCATCTACAACGTCGGCACGGGCAAGGCCCGGACGTTCGCCGACTTAGGCCGGGCCGTCTTCCGCGCCGCGAAGGTGTCGCCCGAGCGCCTGGAGTTCGTCGACATGCCCGAGGTCCTGAAGAGCCAGTACCAATATTTCACCGAGGCCTCGCTGACCAATCTGCGCGAGCACGGGCTCTACCGCGGCGAGTTCACCGGCGTCGAGGACGGCGTCACGGAGTACGTGCAGAAATACCTGTTGAGCGAGGACCGGTATCTTTAGCGCGCTCGTCCTCGCCGCGCTCGTCACCGTCCGTGGCGCCACGTACACGGGACTCGAGCGCACGAACCAGGATTGGCTCGACGAGTACCTCGGCCTCAGTTTCCCGATGAAAATGGACGAAAGCGGGGCGACCCTGATGGAACGCCGCCTGCTGACGACCGGCGTCTTCTCGAGCGCCCACGTGACGCTCGGGCCGGACGGGACGCTGCACGTCGAGGTCACCGAGAAGTGGACGACGATCCCGGTCGTCCGGGGCGCTTACGGCGGGGGCACGCCGCTCCGCGTGCTCGGGCTCTACGACATCCACTCCTTCGGTCGCCTCCTGACGCTCGGCGCCGAAGCCCGGAAGTACGGCGACGCGCCCGCCGGCTTCGTCGCCTACGCCAAGGCGCCCCGCTTCGACGGCGGCCGCTACGTGCTCGGCGCCGAGGTCTGGCGCGAGTTCCGCCGCCGGACGGTCTATGACCGGGGCGGCGAGCCGCTCGGCACCTCGGCGGTGTCCGACACCCTCGGGCGCCTGCGCCTTTTGCGCTCGACCGACTCCGGCGATCCGGTGAAGCTCGGCGTCAACCTCGAGGGGATCCAGGAATCGCCCCCCGGCTTCGAGCCCGCGAAAAAAGGCCGCGCGGCCGCGGAAGGCGCCGCCAAGCTGCCGACCGCGACCAAGCCTTCGCGCCAGCTCGGCGCGTTTCCCACGGTCCAATTCGACGACGTGCTCGCGGACACCGTCGTCCTGGACGGGAAGCGCGTGGTCGCCCGCTACGGCGCGGTCCAGTCCGAGCGGAAGGTCTACGGCAAGGGCGAGGTCGAGGCGTTCGCGTTCCTCGTCCTGCCGCACCAGGTGAACCTCGCCGGCCACGTCGTCGCCGGTGCCTCGGCGCTCGATACCGTCTACAACGAGTATTTCCTCGGCGGCCTCGACTCGATCCGCGGGTTTCCCGACGGCATCGTGCACGGGACGCACGCGGTCTGGGCGAATGCCGAGGCGCGTTACACGCCGGAATCCCTGCGGTTCAAATTCTTGGACGTCCAGACGCTGGGATTCATCGACGCGGGCGGCGCCGGCGCGACGTTCAGCGCCGCGCGCTACGACGCGCGGTCGTCGGCCGGCGCGGGCCTGCGGTTTTCGGTGCCGCAGATCTACCGGATGGTGCTCCGCTTCGACTACGCGTTCGCGATCGACGGCAGCGGGACGCGCGGCCTCTCGGCGGGCTTCAACCATTTTTTCGACCCCTACAGGCCGCTGTAGACATGGTTTAATAGGCTGAATTTATTCAATAATATGAATTTTCCTGGCCTGACCAGCAAGAATTAACTATGACCCCGCGATCCGGTCCACTTCGCGAGGTCCCCATGCAACGCCTCTATCCTGCCGTGCTCGCGGCCCTGAGCGCCGTCTCCTGCGGCGGCAAAGCCACCAAGAACGACGACCGTCCAGCGCCCCGCGTCGAGCGCGCCGCCGATGCCGAGGCCGCGCTTCCGCCCAAGCGCCATGCGTACCTCTCGCTCGCGGACTGGTGCAACGCCGCCGAGCTCGAGCAGGACGAACGCGCGACCATCGACGCGCTGCGCTCGGCGACGCTCACGACCGGCCAGAGCTGTGCCGCCTTCGTCGAGGCTGCCGCGCGGGCCACGACCTTGGACCTCTCCGGCAAGGGCCTCAAAACCCTCGCGCCGCTCGCCTCGCTCACCCAGCTCAAGACCCTCGTCGCCTACGGCAACCCGATCGAGGACCTGGCGCCGCTGTCCCGCCTGGCGCGGCTCAACGGCCTGCACACCGACGACGGCACCTACGGCAGCCTGGCGCCGCTCGCCAATCTGATGGAGCTCGAGACCGTGGCCCTCGCGCACGCGCCGGTTTCCGACCTTTCCCCGCTCGGCGGCCTGCCCCGCCTGCGGCAGCTTTGGGCCTATAAGATGCCGATCGCCGACCTGGCGCCACTCAGCCACGCGGAAAAACTGCAGAACCTCTACCTCTGGGACGACCGCATCGAGTCGCTGGAGCCCGTCGCCAACCTTCCGGGCCTGACGGACCTGGCGCTCTCCGGCAACCTGATCACCAATCTGGCGCCGCTCGCCGGGCTGACGAAGCTCAAGAACCTCGACGTCAGCTACCAGCGCGGCGCCCAGCAGCTCATGAGCCTCGCGGCCCTCGGCAATCTGCCGGCCGGGGCGCTCGCGAACGTCGACGAGAAAAAGCTGTTCTCCGGCAACGCCATCGCGCGGTCGCGCACGGCCTGCCCGCTGGACGCGGGCCCGGAGGCCTTGCGCAAGCTCTGTCGCGACTACTTGAGCGTCCGGCGCGCGCGCTTCTGAGCGCGGGCTACTGGTTGTCGACCTTGTTACACGGGATCGTCTCGGCCGCCTTGAGCGCCCCATTCACCCGCTCGGTGCGGACGAAGCTCATGTCGATGTCGCTCCCGAGCTTCGGATAGAGCTCGAGGCCTTTTGCGGCGGGCAGGTTGCTCGAGGTGATGGTGAGCACCGCGTCGCGCGAGGCATCGCCCGCGACCACGGCCATGTCGCCGGATAGCCAGAGCGAAGGGGCGCCCGCCTCTTTGACCTCGACCTCGAACTTGGTGTCGCTCCTGATGAACACCAGCCAGTTGCGCGAGGCGCCGTCATGGCAGGTCCAGTGGCCCGCGAGCTTCCCCGTCCCGGTGCCGGTTCCGGTGCCCGGCGCGGGTGTCGCGGCCGGGGCGGCGGCGTCGCGCGTCAGGCGAATCTTGACCGAGGCGGTTTGGAGGCTGAGCCCGGGCTCGGCGAGCTCATAGTCCATGTCCGACAGCTGGCCTTTGTTCCCGACCAGGTTGAAGTTGGATTCCGCGAATTCGAGCATGAGGCAGGTCTGGCCGCAGGGCTTGAACGTGCCGTTGGATTTCAAGGTCGGGAGATCGGGGAACGCCATGGAAAACGTCCCGGTCTGCGGCGGATTACCCTTGTCGGTGGGGTCGGCGACGAACGCGACTTTCGCGGCGGTCTCTTTGACGAGGGGGTCGGGCTCGTCCGTGAGGTTGTGGAGCCTCCCCGACCAGTTGCCCATGATCCAGGTGCCCGCGCTGGCCTCGGCCGCTGTCCCCGCCGGGCCGGCGGCGCTGCAAGCGGAGAGCGCGGCGAAAAGGCCGAGGAGGGCGGGGAAAAGGGCGCGGCGGACCATGCGAGGACTCCCAATTTCGTAGTAACCTCCCCATTTTACCCCAAGTCATGAAACGGTCACACACGGCGCTTACGCTTCCTTCGAAGCCCGGCTAAGTCAACCCGGCTCAAGGAGGCCTAAGACCTTGGACGCCCTGAAACATTCCGTGTCCAACCTGCCCGCCCGCTGGCGCTGGGCGGTGACGGCGGCGTACGTCGCCGTCCTTTACCTGAGCCTCCCCTTCACCAAGGACCTGGTGCTCTCGCTCAAGGCCTTGCACCTCTTTCCGGCGGTCGTGACGGCGATCTACCTGGCGATCGCGGCGGTCGTCCTATGGCTGATGCTCTTCCTCTATCGGATCCGCGACGCGGCGGCCTACATCCTTATGACCTGCCTCGCGGTGATCCTCGCCTACTTCGTCCTCGGCCTCGAGGTGCCCGAGGAGCGGGTCCATTTCGTCCAGTACGGACTGCTCTCGGTGTCGGTGTGCTACAGCCTCCGGCCGAAAGTGGCGGTGCCGAAGCTCTACGTCCAGACCTTCCTGCTGACGGCGGCCGGGGGCATCGTCGACGAGAGCCTGCAATACTTCATCCCGTCCCGGGTGTTCGACCTGCGCGACATCGGCTTCAACGTCACGCTTCGAGCGCTTTTCTCCCTCCCGATCGGCGGGCGGCCGAAGGGGACCGGCATCGGCCTCGCGCTTTGCCGGAACGTCATCGAGGCCTTGGGCGGCGGCGTCGAGGCGATGAACCTGGCGCCGCGCGGGGCCCTTTTCTCCGTGACTTTGCCGCCGGTCGCGGGCCATACTTGACGCGGAGGCTCCCCGTCATGCGTATCGCTTCGCTCGTCATCGCGTCGACCGCCGCGGCCTGCGCCTTGTTCCTGGCGGTGAAAAGCAGCGACCCGGATCGCGCCGCCAGCCTCACGGCGGGCGACGACGCGGCGCGGATCGGCCGGCTCGAGGCGGACCTTCGCGCCGCGAACGACGAAAAAGCCAACCTGGGCCGCGAGCTCGCCGCGACCCGCGACGAGAAGCGCGACCTTGAAGCCCAGCTCGCGAGCGCCGCCAAGGTCAAGACAGCGGCCCCCGCGCCGCTGGCGGTCGCCCCGCCCGCGCCCGCGCCGCGCGAGTCCGACCAGCGCGCGCTGATCAAAGGGCTCAAGCCGCTCGTCAACGAGAAGGACCAGCTGGCGCTCGACGCCCGCATCGCGGCCAACCGCTATTTTCCCTACAAGGCTTACCGGCCGTACCGGCCGTACCGCGCGTTCAAGGCCTTCCTGCCCGGTGAGACGGAAACGCCCGGGTCCGAGAAGTTCTGCAAGCGCGACCCGCTCGATCCCGACTGCCTCGGCTCGGCGACGAGCTGCGCGAAGGAGCCCGACGTCGACGAGTGCGTCGGCACCGAGCCCTACTGCGTGCGCCACGCGAGCTCGCCGCTCTGCGTCGGCACCGAGGTCTACTGCGGCGCGAGCCCCGGCAAGGACGGATGCATCGGCACCGCCTTCTGGTGCATCCTGCACAAGGGCAGCAAGGAATGTCTCGGCGCCCGATACGATTGCGAGCGCGCGCCGCGCGAGGACCAATGCCTCGGAACCATCGCCTACTGCGCGTCCCAGTTCGACGCCCGGGTCTGTCCGCGCGAGTGGTGATAGGTGTGTCCGGAAGGACGCGGACCGCGGCGGGTATCTGGCTCATTCATACCAGATTCCATTGAGGAATCCGCGAGCCTCGGCCTTGCAAGCAGATGGGCAGGACTACCGGAGGCCTCCCATGAAGCTCGTCGCTACTTTGCTGTTCCTCGCCCCCTGCTGCGCCGCAGGCTGCCAGTCGGCCCGGAACGGCCGCCTCACCGCGGACGACCCGTCGCTCAACGACGGCTGGGAGCAGCCCGAGCCGGAGCATCCCGACCTGGACCCCTACGCCGCGCCGACCTTCGACCCGGTGTCTTACGTGGTGGCGGACGTCACCGGCCACCTCGTCGCCGACGTCCTGCTGCGGGCCCTCTTCCGCTGCCATTGACCGGACATCGCGGGTACTCTGGAGATCGTGCACGACGCTCCCGAGGACTTGATGCCGCGCTCGACCAACCGCAAGCTGACCACGGTCGCCCTCTTGCTCTCGATGTTCCTCGCCGCGATGGAGGCGACGGCCGTCTCGACGGCGATGCCGACCGTCGTCGGCGACCTGGGTGGCGTGAACCTCTATGCCTGGGTCTTCACGGCCTACATGCTGACGTCGACGATCACGGTGCCGATCTTCGGCAAGCTCTCGGACCTGTTCGGCCGTAAGCCGGTGATGCTCGCCGGCCTGGTCCTGTTTCTCGCGGGCTCGGCCCTGTCCGGGATGGCGAGCTCCATCGGTTCCCTGATCGCCTTCCGCGCGTTGCAGGGCCTCGGCGCGGGCTCGGTGCAGCCGACGGCGCTCACGATCGTCGGCGACCTCTTCAGCCTCAAGGAGCGCGCCAAGCTCCAGGGCTTCTTTTCCGCCGTCTGGGGCATCGCCGGCATCGCCGGGCCGCTGCTCGGCGGCTTCATCGTCGATTCGATGTCCTGGCGCTGGATCTTCTTCATCAATCTACCGTTCGGGCTGCTCGCCGGGCTCGTGCTCTTGTTCGCGTACCACGAGAACCTCGAGAAAAAGCGCCGCCCGCGCCTCGACTGGCTCGGCGCCGTCACCCTGACCATCGGCGTCGTCGCGGCCCTGGCGGCGGCGGGCGGCGTCTATGTGGTGCCGCTCTGGATCCTCTCGGCGGCGTCGACCGCGCTCTTCGTCGTCATCGAGCGCCGCGCGCCGGAGGCGCTCCTGCCCGTCGACCTGTTCAAGCAGCGGCTGATGGCCGTCGCGTCGGTCCAAAGCGCGCTGACCGGCGCCACGATGTTCGCCGCGGTGACGTACCTGCCGCTTTACGTGCAGGGCGCGGCGAACGGCTCGCCGACCGAAGCCGGCGGCACGCTCACGCCGATGATGCTCGGCTGGCCGATCGCGAGCACGATCGCCGGCCGCATGATTCCGCGCGTCGGCTTCCGCGTCTTCATCCGCTTAGGGGCGCTCCTGACCGCGCTCGGCACGCTGTTCCTGGCGCTCGGCATCCAGTACGAGTGGCCGTTCGCCTTCGTTTACGCGGCGACCGCGGTGTTCGGCGTCGGCTTGGGTTTCGTGAACACGGCCCAGATCCTCGCCGTCCAGACGAGCGTCCCGTGGCAGCGGCGCGGCGTGGCGACCGCGTCGACGATGTTCTTCCGCGTGATCGGCGGCACGCTCGCGGTCGGCTTCCTCGGCGCCTGGCTCGCGCACGCCCTGGGCGGCCAGAACGGGATCTCGCAGGACGTCATCAACGCGCTCCTCGGCCCGGCCCGCGGCGCCACGCTGGCGCCGGCCGACCTGGCGCGCCTGATGACCACGCTCAAATCGGCGCTTTCGCCCATTTTTTGGGTGATTTTCGGGCTCGGCACGGCGTTCTTCGGGACCGGCGTACTCTTCCCGGAGGTCGAGCCGGCCGAGCCGACGAGCGCCCAGAAGGCCTCAGTTGAACTGGGCTTTGAGTAACGTGAAGAACTCCGGCTCCGCGCCGGTAGGCGTCGTGCGCGAGATCAGGACGTGGTCGTTGTCGCCCGAGGTGCAGCCCCAGGCCCCGGCGGCATAGGTCCCGACGTCGTACTTCAGGCCGCCGAGCGTCAAGTGCGGGAAGTATTCCCGCGTGCCGGTGTCGGGGCACGATTCCACGGTGCGGAGGTTCAGGTCGCCTAAGGCGGCATTGAGCGCGGTTTGCGGCGCGCCGGCGACCGTCTTGGCTTCGACGGGGGTCATGTTCGGAAAGAGGCCGCAGGCGGCGGCGCCCGCGACGGGTTTGTAGGTATACCAGTCGCACTTCGGCATGGCGTTGATCTCGAAGGTGAAGGTCACCGTCGTCGCGTCGGCCGCAAGTTGGGCCGCGGTCATCAACGGCCGCTCGGCGGCCGCCGCAGCGAGGGCGGGCTTGAAGGCGCCTTGCAGCAAGGCGAGGAACGGGATGCCGCCCTCCTCGGGCGGGGTCGCCGCGATGATTCCGTGGGGCTTATCGTCCTGGCAGGTCCAGCCGGCCGCGGCGTCGTAGCGGCCGACGGCGACCTTCGCCGCGCCGTTCACGCTGAAGGACGGGGAGTATTCCGAGGCGCCGTTCACGACGCAGGGCGCGAACTCGTGGACGTCGATGTCCTTGAGCGCCGCGAGCAGCGGGGCATCCACGTCGGCCGGGACGTCGATCGCGGTCACGAAGGCGGGACCGCTGCACTCGGCGCGGGCTTTCGCCGGGTAGTAAGTGAAGACGTTGCAGAGCGGCAGGCCGTTCGTCTCGAAGGAAAACGTCACGTAGGTGGCCTGATCGGCGAGCTGCGCGGCGGAGAGGAGCGGCGAGTCCGGGACCGTCGCGACGACCGCGGGGTCGGAGCCCGTCCCCGTGACGACGTCGGACGCCGAGCCCGTCGCGGTGCCGGGGTCCGCCGCGGGAACCACAGCGGTCGAGCCCGCGCCGGTGCTCTGCGGGGCGGCGCCGGGCTTGTC
>JAYVWD010000103.1:0-10331 GCA_043786345.1 Pseudomonadota bacterium | reverse complement strand
GACGCGGTGCTCGCGGCGGCCGGGGCCGTGCCGGTCACGGTGACGGTCGTTCCCGACGACGCCAGGGCGAGGAACGCGGGCGCGCCGGTCGCCGCCGCAGCGGCGACGGCGACCCCGCAGTCGAAGCGCAGCTCGACCCGGGAATTCGCGTAGTAAACGGCGTGCCCTTTGGTCCGCGCGCAGGTGACGGCGGCGGCTTCGGCCGGTGGCGGCAGGGCGAAGGGCGCGGCGACGGCGGCGCTGGCGGAGGGCTGCGCCACCGGCTCCGGGGCCGCGGCGGGCGCGGGCGCTACGGCCGTTTTGCGGTCGCTGATCGAGGGCTGCAGGAAACTGCCGCAGCTCGCGAGGGCCGCGGCGAGGAGCGCGAGGAGGAAGCCGGTATGAATCCGGAGCATGATCGCCTCAATGGGTCGAGGGTGGTCTGAGTCTCAGAAATCGACGCCGATGGCGGCCGTCGTCCCGGTCAGTGTCGACCGGACATCGCGCCTGATGCCGTCCGTCCGCGTCCCCGCATGGAGGGCCGTCGTCTCCCAGCCGAGGGTGAGGGTCGCGGCGAATGCGTCCGCGCCGTAAGAGTAGCCGGCGCCGAGGCGGAGCAGCCTGCCGTCGTTGAGGCCGCTTTGCCCGTTGGTAAGGTAGTGGGCCTGGCCCATCACGACGACGCCATGGTCGCCGAAGCGAAGCGGAGTCCCTCGGGCGCGGAGGCCGAGCATCAAGGTTTGCGTCTCGTCCACGAACGCGATCGGGGCGTCGGCGGCGGTGCGATCGCTTTTTTGCGCCTGGCGGTATAGGCCGAGCGTGGGAACGATGAAGGGAAGGGACTCCAGTTGGGGTCCGACGCTGAGCGCCAGGTCACGACGCTCGCGGTAATAGGTCGTCGCCTTGGCGTCCACCGCATCGTAAGCCAGCTCGCCGTCGAAGCCGAGCGCGGCCCCTCCCACCATGAAGGCCGTGCCGCGGACCGCGACGGCCGTCGCCTCGTCGCTCTTGCCGAGGAAGGAGTTCGCGCTCGACTGGCCGTACGCTCCGGACGCGATCCCGACGGTGAAGCGTCCGCCCTTCCCTGCCGTCGACCCTTGCGCGACCGCGATCGGCGCGCCGAGCGTCAAGGTGGCGAGCACGAACGCCGAGGGGAAGAGTGGCTTCACCGTTGGTTCCTCCAGAAGATTTCGATCCGCACATAGACACCCGCTCGTCCGGCGCGCGCCCGACTTTAACGCGCGGCGATACGGCCATCGCCACGATCTGTTACGCCCGCACATTGACGGCGCCGGATTCGCGGCCGCGGCGCCGGCGCGATCACTACCTTGGGTCAAGCGGCGGCGGTCTTGAGTACCGTAGATCCAATTGGGGCTTATAAATCTCTATTTAGATCGCCTACCAAGCGGTCGGCCCGCGGGGAAATGCGGGGTGAAACCCCCCGACACGTATGCCGTTTCGGGTGTTCCTTCAAGCCGGACTTATGCCGGTCGAATCCTTCACTCAGACAATGGCACGCAGACATCCCTGGAGGCTCCTCATGAAATCGCACCTGGTCGTTCTTCTGACCGCGACCCTCTCGCAAACCGCCGTGGCCGCCGCCTCCGGCAGCGCCGGGGCCTCGAGCAGCAGCGTCGGCAACAGCTCGTCAGACAAGGACAACGGCCACGACCGGGACCGCGAGCGCGACCGGGGCAATGACCGGGACCACGATCACGACGGCGACGGCGGCCGGGGGCGCGGCGGACTTTGGTCCGGCTTTTTCGGCTCGATAAGCACCGGATTCAACGGCCTCGTCGCGAACCTGAAGATCCTGTCGGACGCCGTCACCGGCGCGACGAGCGCGAACAATGCGAACACAATCGTCAAACGGGACGCAACCGGCAGCTTCAGTGCCGGCACGGTGACCGCGACTCTGAACGGAAACGCGACGACGGCGACCACGGCGCAAACGGCCGTCACCGCCACGAATGCGACGAACGCCGTCAACGCGTCGCTCGCCGCCAAGGCGACCCTGGCGGACCGGGCCACCTATGCCGACCGGGCTGGCTCGGCGGATACCGCCAATTCCGCCGACTCCGCGAAAACCGCGGACTTCGCCACGCGCGCCGCGTCTGCTGATACGGCGACCCGGGCGACGACCGCCGATACCGCCAGGTCTGCGGATACGGCAAAGTCCGCCGACTCCGCGAAAACCGCCGTCACTGCCAATTCTGCGGATTTCGCCACGCGCGCCACGTCCGCCGACACGGCCATCCGCGCCGCGTCCGCCGACACGGCCATCCGCGCCGCGTCCGCCGACACGGCCATCCGCGCCACGTCCGCCGACACGGCGTCCCGCGCAACGTCCGCCGACACGGCCATCCGCGCCACGTCCGCCGACACGGCGACCCGCGCAACGTCCGCCGACACGGCCAAGTCCGCCGAAACCGCCAAGATCGCGGATCGGGCAACGTCTGCGGCAACCGCGGATCGCGCCATTTCAGCGGCGACCGCGGATTCCGCCATTTCAGCGGCAACCGCGGATTCCGCCAGGTCTGCCGAAACCGCTAAATCAGCTGACCGCGCGACAACCGCGGCATTCGCCGACCGCGCAACCAGCGCCGCTGCCGCCGACCGCGCAACCAGCGCCGCCGCCGCCGACCACGCAACCAGCGCCGAGACCGCCGCTCAAGCGGACCACGCGACGACGGCCGACCGCGCCGGACATGCGGATCATGCCACGAACGCCGATCATGCCGCGTCCGCCGAGTCCGCGCTGAGCGCCGGCCATGCGACCAGCGCCGATTCCGCCACGAGCGCTGCTTCGGCTGCTCACGCGGATCACGCCACTCATGCCGACCATGCTTCGGCCGCTGACTCCGCCGCCAGCGCCGCCCACGCCGACCACGCGACGAACGCCGACTCCGCCACGAATGCGACCCGCGCCGCCAGCGCCGATGCCGCCACCCGAGCCGTCAGCGCCGCCGCGGCCGACACCGCCGTCCATGCAACCGCCGCCGATCATGCAACAAACGCTGACTCCGCGACGACTGCTACCCGCGCCACCAGCGCTGCCGCCGCCGATCGCACCACCGAATCCGACCACGCCACCAATGCCGACCACGCCACCAATGCCGACCGCGCCACGACCGCCGACACCGCGACGACCGCCACCCGCGCCACGACCGCCGACACCGCGACGAGCGCCACCTCGGCCATCTCCGCGCAAAGCGCCGTCCTCGCGCTGAACGCCACGCGTGCCGCCGTCGCCGACAACGCTGATAACGCCGCCAACGCGCAAAACGCCGTTCATGCCACCTCGGCCGCCTCGGCGACGAGCGCCCAGACCGCCGTCACGGCCCAGTCCGCGGCCAGCGCCCAAACCGCGCTTTCAGCCCAAACCGCCAACACCGCCCTAACCGCCGCGAGCGCCGCCCGCGCCACCGCGGCCGACCGCGCCGACGGCGCGACCCTCGCCGACAACGCAACGCACGCCGCCAACGCCACCCACGCCGACAATGCGACCCACGCCGACAGCGTGACCCGCGCCGACACCGCCGGTCGCGCCGACTCCGCCGCCGCCGCCGACGCGCTGACCTCGACCCTGGCGATCGCCAAAGGCGGCACGGGCGCGACGACCGCGAGCCAGGCGCGCAACAACCTGGGCCTCGGCTCCGCCGCGGTGTTCAACGCCGGAGTTCAACCGTCGAACCTCCTTCAGATCGACGTCACCGGCAAGCTCCCCGCCGTCGACGGGGCCCAGCTCCAGAACACCTCCCTCGACAGCTGCTGCCGCCTCTCGCTTTCGTCCACGAACCCGCTCCCCACGACCGACGTCAAGAACGCGGCGAACGTCTACCTGATCCCCTACCGCGGCAACCGCCTGACCGTCTGGGACGGCGCGAACTGGGGCGCGGCGACGGTGCAAGGCGCGGTTTCGACGCCGGTTCCGCCGACCGTCGCCGTCAATTTCGACGTCTTCGCCTACCGCAACGGCAGCGGCGTCGGCCTTCTCACGGTCGACTGGAACGACAACACCTCGCGCTCGATCGGCATCGAATACAAGGACGGCATCCTGGTCATGACCGGCGACCCGTCACGTCGCTACCTTGGCACCGGCCGCACCACCGCCGTCAACGGCCAGTCGGAGGACAGCGCGCAGAACCGCCTCCTCTGGAACCTGATGAACCAGGCCATCCGCAAGCTCAAGGTCCAGGACGCCGCGACGTCCTGGTCCTACGGCTCGAGCCACTGGCGCTCGGCGAACAACTCCAACAACAACCGCGTCAACGTCGTCGCCGGCCTCGGCGAGTCCGAGATCACGCTCATGGTTTCGTCTTACACCTCGGGCAGCGGCTTCGCACGCATGGTCGGCATCGGCCGCAACACGCTCACGTCCCCGACCAACGACATCCTGGCCCCGACCACGACCAACTCGAGCACGCAGGCCTCGGCGTACCTGCAGGAAACCGCGCCCGCCGGGTTCAGCTTCTACCAGTGGCTCGAAAACTCCGGGGATCCGAGCGGCGTCTACTTCGGCAACCTGTTCTCCGGCATGATCGGCTCCGTCCGGAATTGACCGTCACCGCAGGCCCTTGGGGTAGACCGTCTTCGGCGCCCCACCGGACGTCTCGGTTTCCGGCGGCCGCACCGGCGTTTGCCGGAGCAGCGTCGCGTGCCATACGCCGCCGGCGTCCCGGCACTGCTGCCTCGTCGTCGCCATCGTGCTCCCGCCGCCCGTCACACAGGCCCCCACGGTGATCGCGCCGCCCTCTCCGGCCCGACTTGCCGCCGTTTCGTCGATCGCCAGGCCCTCCTGCCGCGGTTTGGCCTCGGCGGCGCGGTCCCGGGCCGGCGGCTGTCCCGTTTGTGCGGCTCCGGCCCAGGCGCCCGATCCCAAAACGATACACACGCAAAGAGCTGGCCTCATCCATTGCCTGTTCATCTCATGGTCCTCCCTGGAAACCCCCACTTTTCCCATGCATATTCGGTTCCGCCCCGTCGTGGTGTGGCTCTTGCACTCCCGCGATGCGGAGGACTTATCAATGAGCTATTTCATCGTGTGGACCGACACTGATCACTCCAACATTTTTGCGGTGCGCCGCGACGGAGTGAACGTCGAGACGATCACTCACCGCCAGCCGGACAAGAACTCGGGGCCCAAGGTGCGCCACGAAATGGCCCGCCAGCAGGCGGAGCACCTCATGTATAGGGACGTCGTCCCCCGCCTCGCGGATGCCGAAGGCATCCTGATTCTGGGGCCGGGCGTCGCCAAATCGCACCTCAACCAGTACCTGATCACGAACCACGGCCAGGCGCTCGGGTCGAAGATCGTCGGGGTCTTCACCACCGACCACCCGAATGAGCGCGAGATCGTGGAGCTCGGCATCGAGGCGTTCCAGCTCAAGAAGGACTTCTTCACCGGCGGCGTCACGCCTGAGGTGATCATCGCCACGCCCGGAATGCCCCTCCGCGCGGACCATACGGACGCGGCGGGCCCCAAGAAGGTGTCCGCGAAAGCCCCGCTTTCCCGGTCGGCGAGAACCCGCAGCGGCGCGCCGCGGACCGGGCCGCAGCGCCTATAAGGACCGCTCAGACTTTGCTGACCTTGAGCCCGACGAGGTTGATCTTGCGCGCCAGCTCCGAGAAGTGGTCGTTGTCGCGCAGCTTGATCGGGCTCGGTTGCTTGCCTTCGAGCACCTCGTCGAGGAACCGGTGCATCTGGACGAACGGCCCGGCGCGGTCGTCTTTCACGAGCCGCTCGGCCATCTGATTGAGCTTGCCGGCCAGGTCCTTGAGCTGATCCGACTCGCGGAGCTGGATCGGCCCCGGGACGCGGCCCGTCAGCACTTCGTCCAGATAGCGGTGGATCGACACGAGGGGTCCGTAGATCTCGTGCGTGTACCGCACCGAGACCAGGATCGTCGTGAGGATGAAGAGCAGGATCAAGGCGCCGCCGATCGCCAGCGGCACGCCGAACTTCTGCATCGTGACCTGGCTCTCGGCGCCCGACAGCTTGAAGTACGTGACGACGGCGTCGTACATGTCGAGGACGAAGTACCCGAAGACGCCGATGATCAAGGCGGCGAAAACCCCGTTCACGAGGAGGAACATCAGGCCGAGGCGCACCTGCTTGTACGGCTCGACGAACCAGGATACGAATCCGCGCCTGCGACCCTTGGCCATGGGAGCCCCGCTATCGGTTTCAACCGCTTGGAATTGCTACGAAACGCCTGCCACTACGATAGCACGGATTCAGCCGCGTACCAAAGTCGCCGCGGAAGCCGCGGCCAGCGCCGCGGTCACGGCCCGCAGGATCCCGTCGCCGCAATGGACCGGGGTGAAACCGCCGTCCTGCAGCGCCTCCAGCTCGTCGGCGTCGAGGCCCTGCTCGCCGCCCACGACCAGCGTCACTCCGGCGCCGCCCTGCCGCGCAAAGGCCGCCGTCAAAGCCGCGAGCAGCCCGAGGTTCGCGCCGGGCGCCAGCACCAGGCGTTCGCGCCGGCCGTCCGGCCCGGCGGCGAGGGCCGCGAGAAACGCGGCGAAGGACGTATGCGTCGTGAGTCCGGGCAGATGCACGCGCTTGCACTGCTTGAGAGCCTGCCCCGCGATGCGGTGCCAGCGCTCGACCGCCTTCGGCGCCAGGCGCGTTTTGTCCGCCCCGTCCTGGAGGAAGAGGTGAACGGCGTCCACCCCGAGCTCGACGAGCCCCGGCAGGATCTCGTCGAAGGCGCCATGCTTCAGGGCCCCGATTCCGAGGACGATTTTCCGCTCGGGGGCCGCGCGAAAGCCCTCGGCGCGCACCGCGATCACCGCCGCGGTCTTGGCGATTTCCGTCAAAACGCCCTCGCAAAAGGCCCCGGCACCATCGGTGGCCTCCACGTCCGCGCCGACCGAAAGCCGCAAGACCTTCGAAAGGTGGGTCAACTCCTCGGGGTCGCGCACGACCCATCGGCCCGCGCCGTCCGGCGCCCCGAAAAACCGGAACCGGTGCTGACTCACGGCTTCACCCCTTCAGCGCTTTAGGACGAGGCACGACCAACCGTCCTGCCGCCCCGTGGTCACGCCCGCGAGCCCGAACTCCGCCGCCTTCGCCGCGAGCTCGTGCTCCTCCTCCACCAGAATTCCCGACAGGATCAGGTGCCCGCCCGGCGCGACGACCGTGACGAGCTGGTCCATGATGCGCAGGAGCACGACCGCCAGGATGTTGGCGAACACCAGGTCGTACGGCGCGCCCTCGGGCACGCTGCCCTTCTTGAGGAAGACGTCGGCCTGGTTCATCCGGCAATTCTCGACGGCCGCGAGGATCGCGTCGTCATCGATGTCGGTCCCGGCGCACACGCCGTAGCCGAGCAGCCGGGCGCCGATCGCCAGGATCGCGGTCCCCGTGCCGACGTCGAGCACGCGCATCCCGGCGACGCGCGCCTTCTGCTGGCGGTAAAGCGCGCCGAGCTGCTCGAGGCAGAGCCGCGTCGTGGCGTGCTGCCCCGTCCCGAACGCCATCCCGGGCTCGATCGTGATCACGACCTTGCCGGCGGGCGCGGGGTCCTTGTCCCACGGCGGGCGCACATAGAACGCGTCGGTCGAGAAGGGCTTGAAGCTTTCCTTCCAGCCCTCCATCCACACCTGAGTCTGCATCATGTGCAGCTCGACCGTCTTCTCGTGGTCTTTGAAGGCCAGCTCGAGGCGCACGCGCAGGTCCTCGAGCGACTCCTTCGAGTAGCGGTAGATCGAGAGCGGCGCGTCGTCCCCGCCGAATTCCTTATAGAAATCCCGCTCCGGCTCGCCGTACTCGTGGTTGTAGTCGACGTCGAGCGCGCCCTCGACGAAGGACTCGACGCCCGTCAGGAGCAGCCAGTCGATGAGTCGCTGCTTCACCGCCGCGTGGCCCTTGGGAAAGGTGACGCGCAGCTCATATGTAAGGGTGGGGTGCACCGGAGTTTCCTAATCGAGGGGGCGGTTGCCGAGGGCCATGACACCGACGGGGGACGAGATGCCTTCGCGCGAGCCGGCGTACCGCGTGGCGCGGCTCAGCTCGTCGATCTCGCCCTGCTCGTGCTCGGCCTCGGCCTTTTTCCCCATTTTCGCGTAAACTTGCAACCTCAACCGATGCGGCGTCGTGAAACCCGGCTCGTTTTTCACCCACAAGTTCAGGAGCGCCAGCGCGTTCACGTACTGCTCGCGCGAGCCGTACCACTCGGCCTTGAGCATATCCACCCAATACTTCTGGCCTTTCGTGTTCACCGAGCGGTCCAGGTCCTTGATCAGCAGGCTCGCCTGGTCGCCCTTGCCGGCGCGCGTCAGCGCCATGCCGAGGGCGACGAGCGTCTCCCACTGCGTCGCGGGGCTCGACTTGAGGCGGATGGCCTCCTGGAACTCCTGCGCGGCGAGGACCTGATACTTCTGCGAGCCGTCCTGCATCATATAGGCGATGCCGGCCATATGCCGGGACCAGGAATCCTTGCCGTAGGTTTTCTCGTAGGTGGCGAGCTGCTCGCGCACCTTGTCGAGCTTCTCCTGCGAGAGCAGCGCCCGGAGCTCCCAGGTCGCGAGCTTTTTCAGCACCGTGTTCGAGGCCTTGTATTTCGCGCTGAAGCGCTCGGCCGTGTGGTGCAGGAGCGCGATATAGGGCTCCTCGTTGCGGCTCTTGATCGACTCGGGCCCGAGGATCTCGATCAGGTCGAAGTCCCCGCGCGCCCGCCAGGTCACGTCTTCGCGCGTCAGCAGGCTCCGGACCGTCTTCGGCTTGTTGCCCGACGAGCTCAGCTCGGAGAGCACCTTGAGCTTAAGCTTCGCCCCGGAGTCGAGGGCGGAGAGCTCGCTCATCGCCTGGCTCACGACGTTTTTGAGCCGCAAGGCCTCGCCGCGGTGGTACAGGTCGATCGTCTCGACCTCGAAGATCTGTTTGCGGAGCGACAAGGCGTCGCGCGGCGCCGAGTCCAGGGCGAGCACATAGCGCTGGTCCGCGGTCTGCGCCTTGCCGGCGTCGAGGGCGAGCTGCGCGCCGGCGAGCCAGAGCCGCGCCTGCGCCTTGCCGTCGAGTTTGCCGCGGGATCCGAAGAGCTTCATGACGCCGTCGGCGCCGTTCACGGCTTTACGCTCGACCGCCACCATGAGCTTCGCGACGCAGGTGTTGGTCTGCTCCCAGCGCGTGCAGCGGCCCTTCAGGAGCTCCTCGGCCTCGCGCGGCTTCCCCTGCTTGACGTAAGCCTGCGTCAGGATGAGGAAGGCGTCGGCGAGCGTGTCGTTCGCCTTCATCGCGTTGAGCTCGCGCTCGCCCGTGCGGATGATCGAAGGCCGCAGCGGCCGGAGCGCCTCCTCGGCGCCGCTCGGGTCGTCGATCAGGAGGTGGCATTCGGCGAGGTGCCCGCGCTGCGGGACCGACATCTTGGCGGCGTCGCTGGCCAGGCTTTCGAGGGCGGCACAGCCCTCGCTCGCCGCGCCGCTGCCGCGCCGCTCGCCGCCGCCGCCCCGCGCCGCGCGCCGGGGCATGTTCTTCGGCCGGTTTCCGCGCTGGTCCGCCTTGTCGTCGCCTTGCGCCTCGTCGTCCTCGATGTCCTGGCCGTGCGCCCTCGACCCCTTCTTTTTATAGCGGACGAGGGAGATCAGGTCGTCCTTCGCGTGGATGACGCGGTAGATCACGGTCTTCCTTAGCTTCGGATACTTGACGAGCGCGCCGCCGCCGGCCGCGAGCATCAACAAGAGCACGACCCAGGTGAAATTGCGGCGTTTCTGCGCGCCGCCGTCGAACATCACCGCGCTGAGCTGCGTCGCGTGGTCGCGCTCGTTGAACGAGCCCTGCTCGCGGATGAAGTTGAGGCCCGACCCGTCGCGCCCCCCCGGCTGACGCGAGGAGGCCGAAGGCGGCGGGCGCGACGTCGCCGCGGGCGGCGGGGCGAGGGCGCCGGATACCAGTGGCGACCGGATGAGCTGCGGGCCGTTGTTCGACGGCCCCCCCACGACTTCGAGTTTTTTTCCGTCTTCCGCCAAGGCGCGCGAGCCTCCTCGCCTTACGATTCGGCGCGGGCCCGGGGTCCCATGAACGGGGCCGCTTGGCGAAAGCCCGAAAACCTCAGGATTTCTTCAAGGTCACGGAGAAGTGCCCGCGCAGGGGGACGCCGCCGATCTTCACCTCGTCGGGCGACTCGTCGATCTCTTTGATGTGCCGGGCGAACTTTTGGGCGATGTGCCGGTGCACCTCGCGCGTGAGGACGCCACCCGCCGGGCCGCTATGCAGCCCTTTGCCCGTGATGATCTTGAAGGTCGCGAGCTGGCCGGTCGCGAGCGCGGCCTCGATCTCGGCGTCCACCCGCCAGACCGCCTCCTCGAGGGTCATCCGGTGCAGGTCGATCTCGACCGGGCCCCGGCGG
>JAYVWD010000102.1:0-10156 GCA_043786345.1 Pseudomonadota bacterium | reverse complement strand
CGGCGCAAGGGGTTTAAAGCATTGGGAATTCTCAGCCGATATGCGTACATGCGCTGCTCCGGGCCCTTCTCGCGACCTCCAGGAGACCCTCTGGCCGGTTTTACCGTGCTCGAGATGCTCGTTGCCGCGGCCATCGTGCTGATGATCGCGTGGCAGGTCTCCGACCCGCTCACGACGAACAGGGAGGCGCGGCGGCGCATCGAGCAGCAACGATCTATTGGCGCGGCAAAAAGGGCGCCGGGGCCAAGGATCGGGGTTTTTATCGTATTCGGGCGTGATGTACGGGCAGAGCAAGGAGCCGTGAGCAGCCCTAGTTTCCGAGCTTGTACGCCCGGGGACGCCCGTTCACGACGACGGCCGCCGTGTCGCCCGCGGACAGGACGAGCTCGATCCGGTCGTCAGTGTCGAGGGGCAGGCGGTAGGAGCGCGCGGCCTTGTTCTTGAGGTCGAAAACCTCGAGGAGGTGGTCGTCGAAGGCATAGGAGTGGCGCTCTTTGGTGACGGCCATTGCCGCGAGCTTGCGTCCGCCCTCGACGGGGATCGACTTCAGGGTCTTGCCCGTGGCCGCGTCGAGGCGCAGGACCGAGTGCTCGGTGTGCAGGATCACCTGGCCGGCGGAGAACGCCAGGCCGAACAGCGGGTGCTTCGCCGTCAGTACGACCTCGGGCTCGCTCCGCACGCTTTGGCGCAGCAGCTGCTTGCCGCGCGCGATCCAGAGCGTCTCGGTCGCCGCGTCGAGCGCGACCAGATCGTCCTTTTGCAGCGCGCCGGCCGGGAGCTTCGGCGCGAGCGTTTTTCCGTAGCGGTCGATCTTCATCAGCGCGCGGGCGTGCAGGAGCCAAAGCTCGTCGCCCTCGCCGCCGAACCCTAGCGCCTCGCCGGTGCCGGGAACCGGCAGATCGTAGGAAAAATAGCGCTTTTGGGCGATCTGCACCTGGAACACGCCGGTGGTGCCGGCGGCGTAGATGCTCTGGCCGTCGAAATGGAGCTTCTGCCATTCGCCTTTAGGCAGCGCGATGCGCGCGAGCCGGCCGCCTTCGAGGTGCCAGGTCCACAAATTGTGTTTACCGAGAAACCAGAGCGTCGTCGGGCCCGCGAGGACCGCGTCGACCGCCGGCAGGTCCTGGTCGAGCGCCGCCGTCTGGAAGCCGGGGAGCCGGTACTCGGAGACCGTGGCGGCGGCGGCGGCCCGGCCGAACGGCGCGCCGAGGAGGCTCACGAGGATGAAAGCCGCGCAAAGAAAGCGCATCGGGGACTCCCTGGGAGGTGTCCTCGAATTATAGCCTAGGCGAGCGCTTCCAGCACGTAAGCCAGGCAGAGGTCTTCCGACAGCCGCGAGGTCTTGAGGAAGACGTCCGCCTCCTGGCAGCGCGAGAGGCCGCGCGCGTAGCGGCGGGGGTCGGCGCCGCGGAGGGCCTGGGCGTAATTTTTGGCGATGAAGGGCGGCAGCCGCAGGGCCGACGGGAGCTCGCCGGGGGAGACGCCGCGGCCCATGAGGTCGATGCAGCGCAAGGCGTTGCGGCAGTGGCTGGCGAGGATGCCGACCAGCGCCAGGCCTTTGTCGCCGCGGCGCAGGAGGGAGCCGGCCAGGGCGTGGGCCTTCGCGGTCTGCCGCGCCAGAAGGAGGCGGTCGAGCTGGAAGGCATCGTCTTCGCGGAGCATTCCGAGGTGCGGCGCGACCTCGGCGGCGCTGATTTCGACGCCCTTGCCGGCCCGGTCGGCGAAGATGAGCCCGAGCTTCTGGAGCTCGTTGTCGAGCCGGCCTAAGTCGGTGCCGGTGCTGTCGAGCAGGAGTTCCGCGGCGGCTCCCGCGAGGTTGATGCCCCGGGCCTTCGCGAGCTGGCGCGCCAGCAGCGGGACTTCGTTGTCGTACGGGTCGAAGCAGGGGACGACGCCGGCCCCGAGCCGTTCGAGCTCGGTCTTGGCGGCCGCGAGCGGCCCCTCGCCCTTGTGCACGAAGAGGAGGAGGTTGGGCGTCGGGTCCTTGCCTTTGACCGCTTTCAGCAGGGTTCCGAGCGATTTGAGCTGCTCGGCCCGGCGGATGACGTAAGCGGTCGCCGGGTCGAAGAGCGAAGCCTGGCCGAGGAGGTTGTTGAACGTCCCCGGATTGAGCGTCGGCGCCTCGAGTCCGGTGACCGCGAGGCCCAAGGTGTCCGCGGCGTGCCGGCGCGCGAGCGCGACGGTGTGGTTGAGCAGAAACTCGGAGGTGCCGTAAATGCACACGAATCCCTTGGCGGCGGTGAGCCGCTCGCCTTGGCCGATCGTGCCGGCCGCGGCCTGCCAGTCGCGAAAGACCGGCTTTTTCGGGAAGGTGGCGAGACTCATGGGCGGCCCTCGACGCGCGTGACGAAGCTGACCTTACGGTCGAAGCACTTCTCCAGCGCCGACACCTCGAGGCCCGCCTTGTGGAGCTCGACGTCGGGCGTCCAGTCCTCGCCGTGCGCGAGGGTGAAGCGCAGCGCGCCCGGCTCGATGCCGGCGACGACGTCGAGGATCTTCCCCTGGCGCGTGCGGTCGAGGGCGGCGGCGAGGCGCACGATCCCGGAGAGGAAGCGCAGCCGCACCAGGTCGTCAGGGGTCAGCTCGGTGCAGAAGCGGTTGTCGGCCGAAGGCACGCTTTTCCGCTGAAACCGCGCGATCAGGCCCATGAGCGCGCGCTCGGACTCGGTAAAGCCCGGCAGCCGCGAGTTGCTGATCAGGTAGTCCGAGTGCTTGTGGTATTGCGGCGCCGCCAGGAACTTTCCCGCCTCGCGCAGGTAGGCGGCGGCCTTGAGGAGCTTGATGTCCTCCTCGTAGTCGTCGCCCTTGTCGTTGGGGAGGAGCGTCGGCGCGAGCTGCTCGAAGAGCCGCAGCGCCAGGCGCCTTACGTGCATGGCGTGGGTTTCGTTGAGCCCGAGCCGGCGGCCGAACTGCTGGACGCTGTGCCACTGGATGTCGGGAAGATCCGAGGAATTGCGGCCGTAAGCGCGGTAGAAGCTGTCGGCGACGAGGCCTTCGCGCAGGCCGAACGAGGTGACGACCCACTCGCGAACGCGCATCTGGCGCGTCACCTCGTCGAGGACGGTCGCGCCGGCGAGGATGATCTCGGCGCGGGAGGTGTCGAGGCCGGTCCAATCCTTGATCTTGGCCGGCGTCAGCAGGTCCGAGAGCTTCGCCGTGAGCTTCGCGAGCTCTTCGCGCGAGAGCGTATAGCCGTTCGGGTCGGACACCTCGACGCCCCCGACGAGGCGCGCGTGGAGGTAGGCGAGCGCCTTCGCGGTGCCCGACGAGGCGAGCGCGCGCTGAAACGGGATGCCGCGCGCCTCCTGCGGCAGCGGCGCGAGCCGCGAGCGCACGTGCTCGCGCATCTCGCGCAGGCCTTCGGGCGTCGGCCCGCGTTTGCCGAAGTGCTTGTCGGTGAGCGTCACCGCGCCGAGCTTGGCCGAGGTGACGAAGCGGATGTCGTCGTCCTGCGCCAGGATCACCTCGGTCGAGCCGCCGCCGACGTCGACGCCGAGGCAGGGCACGCCGTTCAGCGAGAGGCCGTAGCGCATGCCGAGGAAGACCAGGCGGGCCTCCTCGATGCCGTCGATGATCTCGACGCGGACGCCGGCCTCGCGCTCGAGGCGCATGAGGAGTTTCTTATGATTGGGCGCCTCGCGCGCCGCATGAGTCGCGACCGCGCGCACGCCGGCCCGGTAGGAGTCGGCGATCTGGCGCATGTGCGAAAGCGTCTGGACGGTGCGCGCGATCCCGTCCTCGGTGATGTTGCCCTGGTCGTCGACGGCCTGACCGAGGCGCAGGTTGACCTTGTCGGTGTCCAAAATGCGCATTTCGCCGATGTGATCCATCTCGGCCACGACCATGTGGGCCGAGTTCGTGCCGATGTCGATCGCGGCGATGGTCCTTTTGGGATATTCGATGGCGCGGTCTGGCATGGGCCTCGGTTTTCCACTAAGATCGGCGGACCCTCCGGTCGGGGGGCGGCCAAATCTCGCTATTGGCCATGAACCCTCTTCGACCGGACTCGAGCCCCCTAGCAATAATGGACCTCGGGTCAAAAACCCAGAGGAAAGGAGTCCGCTCCCCCGTGCAGAAGTTCCTCGCTCTCACGATTGGCCTTTTTACGCTGGCCGCCTGTGACAACAAGAAGAAAGCCGACGCCGTGAGCGAGCTACCGCAGCGCTCGGGCAGCTTGATCGTGTCCACCTCGGTCAAGTTCAACGACGTCAAGCCCACCCTGAGCTCCGACGGCACACGCCTGGTATTCGTCTCGGGACGCGACACGGACGGCGACGTCACGGTCCTCAAAGCCTACAAGGCCGAGTGGCCCGAAGCCGCGGCGCCCGGCGCGCCCGCGCGGCTCACCCTCAGCGACGTGGGCTTCGAGCGCGATGCGCGGATCTCGCCGGACGGCAACTGGGTCGTCCTGAGCGTGCAGAAGGACGGCAAAACCGACCTATATCTGCAGGATTTCGCCGGCACGCTGCCGGCCCCCCTCAATGTCTCGGGCGATGCCGCGGACGAGATCGACCCGGTGTTCAGCCCGGACTCCAAGCTGATCACCTGGATCTCGCGCGACGTGGGCGCCGGGACCTCGCAGGTCCTCGGCGTGACGGTCGGCACCGGGACGGCGGCCGACGTCGCGACCAAGGTGGTCCTGAGCGCCGCCGGTGAATACGTGACGACGCTCTTTTGGATTCCGACCGCGACGGACGGGACCTATGAGCTTGCCGTCGGCACGCAGGGCGACTTCTCGACCGGGGGCACTTCTTTAAACACCATTTCGTTTACCGCGATCGCCGACGCCCAGGCGGCGGCGCGCACCGCGTGGCTCCAAAACCAGTTCCTGCTCGCGAACACCGAGCCCCGCGCCACGGCGACGGCGGTGCTCCTCGGCCGCAAGGCGCCGCAGGGAAGCGTGAAAAAGGTGACGGCCCTCGGCGCCGGCGTCACGCCGCGCATGACGCCCGTCTCCTCCGAGCCGATTTTCGCCGCCCCGGCGGCCGCCGCGCCCGCCACGGTGACGGAGCTAGCTATGCCGCCCGGCCATGACCTGCTCGCCGTCGGCGGCATCACGCCGGACGGCACGGCGGGCTTCGGCATTTTTCGGCTCGCCTACCGCCACGCCTGCGATCCGGCCTCGGCAGCCTACGATTTCTCCAGCAGCATCGCGGCCTTCAAGGCCGACGGTACGGCGGCGACGTTTTATATTCCGCGCACGACTCCGACCGAGGGAGCGTTCGAGGTCGCCAAGGACGTCTGCGACATGATGCGCGCCGACGGCACGCTCGGCCGGCCCGACGACAAGGTGATGGACCTGGTCGTCAACGCCAATGCCACGGAGGCCAAGCTTCGCGCGCTCTACGTCACGCGGTTCACGGCGCATTTCGACGAAACCTGCCGGATCAAGGCGGGCGACCCGGAAGTCTTCGGACTCGACGTCGTCGCCGGGGCGGCGACCATCCAGCCGGTCTCGAACAACCGCGCGCCGATCACCGATACGCCTCTGCCCGCTGGCGCAGCAGCGTGCGCGCTCTGACGATATCGGCCTGCATCTGCGCGGTCAGGTCCGCGAGGCTCGCGAATTTTTCCTCGGCGCGCAGCCAGTCGGTCAGATAGAAGCCGGCGCGGTAATCGTAGAGCGCGTCCTCGCCGTAGGTGCCGTCGAGCAGGTGGGCTTCGATGCGGAGCGCCGGGACACCGGCGCTTTTCACGGTCGGCCGCACACCGATGCCGAAGACGGCGCGCACGGCCTTGGCGTCGAGCCGCAGGACCTGGGGGCGGGCGTCCGTCGCGCCGGCGGCGGGCGCGAGCCAGACGTAGCCGGCATAGACGCCGTAGCGCGGCACGAGCTGGTGCACCCGCTCGAGGTTGACGGTCGGCGCCCCCAAGGTGCGGCCGAGCTGGTCGCCGCGCTCGATAATCCCTTCCATTAAATAGGGGCGCCCGAGCATCGCCGCCGCGGCGGCGGCGTCGCCGGTGTCGGCGAGGACGTGGCGCAGGCGGGAGCTGCTGATGGGTTCGTCCCCGAGCGTCACGCCCGGGTCGATCGTGACGACGACGCCGTCGCGCCGTCCCCGGTCCTGCAAATAGGCGGCGTCGCCGCCGCGCCCTTTGCCGAAGCGGAAGTTGGCGCCCACGGTCAGCGCCGCCATGCCCAGCCGGCGGCGTAAGTAGTCGTCGTAAAAGGCTTCGTGGCTCACCTGGACGAAGGGCACGTCGAAGCGTTGGAGCACCTGGCGGCCCAGGCCGAGTTCGGCGAAGGCGCGCGCCTTCTGCTCAGGCGTGAAAATCAGGCGAACCGCCGCGTCGCCGCGAAAAAAGCAGTCAGGATGGGGGGTAAAGGTCACGACGGTCGGCTCGGCGACAAGCTCACGCGCGAAATCGCAGGTCTTTTTGGCGAGCGCCTGGTGCCCGAGGTGGCAACCGTCGAAGTTGCCAATGGTGACCGAGGACTTACGCTCGCCCGGCGCGGGGTTTACGCTTAGTGCGTCAAAATCAGTGGTGATGAGCATTGAAACCCATGGCCCGGATGAGTATGCTCCGGCGCCCCCTCAAGGCGGGACCAAAGCCTAACGCCGGTTAGTCCAAGATAGAGCATCATGCAACAGGTTTCAAAAATCCTTCTCCTCCTCGCGCTCCTCTTCGGCACGCATTTCGGCGCCGACCCGGCGCCGGCGCAGGCGCTGGCCGAAGATCCGAGCGCCGAGCTCCAGGCCGAAGCCCGGACTTCGGTCGTCAACGTCACCGATTCGACCTACGTCTGGATCGCGGTGATCACCGGCGCCATCTTTTTGATGAGCTTTTCGCAGATCGTGAGCCGCTCCGCCATCGGCGGGCCGTCGGCGCGGAACCTCTTCCTCGGCGTTAAATTGAAGGTCTCGGAAGGCAAGCCGGAGCAGTCCGCTTGGGTCCGCGCGCTCGACACCCACTCGGCGCTGCTCGTTTCGCCAAAGTTCCTGGCGAAAGGCGACCGGGTCCGCGTCAACCTGGCCTCGTTGCCCGATTATCCCGGCGAAGGCGAGACCTGGGTCGAGGCCGAAGTCCGGCGGGTGCGCTCGCTCGGCGGCGATCCGGCGACGTTCGAGGTCCGCCTGCGGTTTCCGCGCATGACCCAAAAGTTCCGCGAGTTCCTCAACCAATACGTGCGGCGGTTGGCGGCGCGCGGCGGCCTTCAGCACGCATGAGGCGCGTGGACGGCGACACGAAGCTGATGGGGCTGCTCGGCGAGCGGATCTCCTACACGCTGTCGCCCGCGATGCACAACCGCGCCGCGCAGAAGCTCGGGATCAACGCGGTCTACCTGCCCCTGTCGATGCCGGCGGCGCGGGTCGCGGGGTTTCTGGAGACGGCGTGGGACCTCGGCGCGCTCGGCTTCAACGTGACGCAGCCGCACAAGGGCCTCGTCGCGGCGTTGCTGCCGGAAAGCGGCCTCGACTCGGTCAATACCGTCTACCGGGGCGAGGACGGCTGGAAGGCCGCGTCCACCGACGGCGAGGGCTGGGCGCTGGGCCTGACGCGGACGGGGTTCGCCGCCGGGTCGTTCAAGAAGGTCGTGATCCTGGGCGGCGGCGGGGCCGTGCGCGCGATCGTGCGGGTGCTCCCGCCAGGCGCGGAGCTCGTGGTGCTCAAGCGCTCCGAGGGCACGCTGACGCCGGAGCGCCTCGGCGCCGAGCTCGCGGGCCGCGGCGACGAGACGCTGCTGATCCAGGCGACGAGCGCGCCCCATCAGGGCGACGACCTCGGGGCGTTCACGCCCGCCCTCAAAGAGTTCAAAGGCGTGGTGAGCGACATCGTCTACGGCAAGCCGTCGGCGCTGTATTTCACGGCGATCGCGCTGGATCTGGTGGTCCAAGACGGCGAGTCGATGTTGATCGAGCAGGCGCGCCTGGCCCAGAGGCTCTGGTGGGGAAAGGCGGCCGCCTATGATGACATGGCGGCCGCCCTGAGAAACAAGCCTTAGAGCTCGACGTTCAAGTCGACGCGGTCGGCGCCGACGGTGACGTTCTCGGCTTTGGTCCGGCCGTTCAAGTCGAAGGTGAGCGTGTATTGGCCGGGATTCAGCACGATGTGGTAGCTGCCGTCGGCTTTGACGTGCCAGGTGAAGGGGGGCGCGGCGCCGCGCCCGGTGCCGGCGACCGTGACCATCGTCGTCGGCTGCGCGCGGCCCGAACCGTCCGTCACCATGCCGCGCACGCCGCTCTGGGAGAGCTTATCGAGGAGCATCGACCACGCCGGGCGGAGGCGCTCGACGGTCTTGGAGCGCCAGCTGTAAGCCGGCTGGAAGCCTTGGGACGAGGAGCTCACCTCGATGACGTATGGGATCACGTTTTGTTCGTGGTACATCCAGTCGATGTCGCCGCCGTCCACCGAGTAGAGGAGCTCCCAGGCCGTGCCCGGGTCGTACGTGCCGCTGCCGGAGTCGCGCTTGATCTTGCCGGCCATGGCGTGGCCGATGGATTCGACGATTTCCTTGGTCTCGGAGCGCACGCCGTCGCAGCCGTACGGATAGATCACGAGCTCCGAGTAGCTGTGGTAGCTGATGTCGAAGGTGGGCTGGATCTTCGCGACGAGCGCCATCAGCGCTTGCGTCTCCGGCTCGGAGCCGGCCGACGGGCCGTGATAGTCGTCGGCGAACGTGCTGCTCGACGAGCCGTTGCAGCTGTTCCATGCATACGGGTAGTTACGGTTGATGTCGACGCCGTAGCCGCCGCGGGCGTTCTTGCGCCACATCGAGTTGCCGGTCCACACCTTGTTGTTGCCATCGACGTTGAGCATCGGGACGACCCAGATGTCGTTCTCGTCGACCCACTTGGTGACGGCGGCGTCGTTGCCGTACTTGGTGAGCAGGTAGTCGATCGTGTCGAGGGGGACTTCGGGCGACATCACCTCGCGGGCGTGGTGCATGCCGTTGAAGAGGATCACGGGCTTCGTCGGGTCGCGGGACTCCGGCGTCGTCGAGATCTTTATCGCCCAGATGTCGCGGTTTTCGAGCGACTTGCCGATGGATTCCAGGTGCGTGATGGCCGGGAACTGCTCGTGGTAGCCGGCGAGGAGCTGCTGGATCTTCTCCGGCGTCTTGTAGCTCGCGTCGGGCATGATCGTCGTGTCGATCGTCTTGAGGTTCGCCACGCTGTAGCCCTGGAACTTGAGCGCCAGGCCTTCTTCGCCCGTGCGCGTCAGCACGTCGACCGTGCCCTGCTCGAAGTCGACGCCGCCGATGGAGTAGCCATCCTTGACGAGGTCACCGACGAGCGTGTGGCCTTTGTCGAGCTTGAGAGTCGTGACCGTGACCGAGCCCGAGTCGCCGATCTGGTCGGTGTGGGCGTGCGCGATGCCGCCCGAAAATAGAAATACGAGTCCTAGCGCGGTCCGCCAATCCATGGCTGCCCCCTTCGTCCATGACGCTATTAATGTGGAGAAATCGGTGATTCTTAACGAAAAGCTTACCGCGCCCCACGCGCGTGTCAACTTGACGGGGAAATCACCGTGTCCCACACGAAGCCGTCAGGGGGCTGGGGTCGGCCTCTCAAAGTCTGTCGAGAAATGGTCGGATGCTAGGCGCCGACCGGGCGGAAACCGGAGTTTACGTCGCGTAAATGAGGATTTCCGCCCGGTCGGCAACGACGCAGACGGCCGTTTATCGACAGACTTTCAGTTTCAGACGCGGTTCCAGTGGCAGGCGTAGAAGGTGCCGGGGTCGAGGAAGCCGTTGTCGGCGGCATCGCGGTCGGCGAAACCGGCGCAGGCGCTGCCGCTCAGCGATTGGCACTGCCACGCGTCCTGGAGGCCTTGCGGGTGAAACGCCGCGGTCATACCCAGCGCATCGGTGCGCATCGGTGCGCATCGGTGCGCATCAAGGGCGCGTAGGTCCAGTCGCAGGCCAGCATGCCGTCGGGCAGGCGGTAGTGAATGCAACTGAGCTCGGAGCTGGCGCAATGACACTCGCATTCATAAGCCTCGGCGTGGGCGCGCGGCGCGCTGGCGAAGAGCCCGGATACCGCCGCGATGAGGGCCATGGTCGTACGCATGAAGAGAGCCTCCCTTGGGTGTCCCCCCCTTTAGCGCCGACTAGCTAGTCGCTGGCGCGAGATTGGGCTCCGATTGGTCGGCGAACATGCATCGAGGCCGTGATGAAGCATCTCAGCGCCTCCCAATCGGAGCCCAATTTCGC
>JAYVWD010000101.1:0-6433 GCA_043786345.1 Pseudomonadota bacterium | reverse complement strand
GGGGTATATGGCGAGGAAAATTTCAAACGCCTCTACGCCGGCGCCAAGCTGCTCCTGCGCACCTATATCGGCCTGTCGGCGGGCCTTTACAACGGCTATCCCTCCTACGGGGCCGAGATCGACCTGATCCTGCTGCGCCTGTCGGCCGTCGCCTATACGCGCGAGCTCGGCGATCACCCGGGGGCGGACCCGCGCCACATCTACATGGGGTCGCTCAGTGTCGGTATCTAAACAATTAATAATTTATAGCCTGCTCCTCGCCGCGGGCTGCGGCAAGGAGAACGTCGCCGACTGCGACAAGGGCCGGAAAGAGGTCCCATGCAGCGCCCGCACCGACGACGAGAACGCCCGGCTGGCGCTCGATAACGGCGACTTCGGGGCGGCCATCACCCTGCTCGACGGCCTGATCGCCAAAGAGCCGGCGAACGTCGCCCGCTTTCCGCTCGCCGCCGCCGCCCACGCGGGCCGCGCCGGCATCTCGATCTTAAGCCTGGCGAAGGCGCAGTTCTCGGGCGGCGGCGCGAGCCTGCTCGACTCCATCAGCGCCTTCCTGCCCGACCCGAAGGAGTTGGGCGACGCCGGCTACGACGCCGCGTGCGTCGACATGGCGGCGGCGGTCGCCCGGCTCACGGCGATCCCGGCGGAGCAGCGCGCGACGACCTCGACGGAGAAGTACGCGGCGAGCGCGCTGCTGCAGCTCGGCCTTTACCAGACCGTCTACTCCGTCATGTACCTCAACAAGTTCGCGATCTCGGCCACGACCGGGCAGCTCGACATCGAAAAGCTCTCGACCATGAGCGACGCCGACGCCGCCATCGTCATCGACAACCTCGCGGCCGTCGCCCAGGGCCAGGCGGCCGGCAATCCGGCGCTGCAGGCCCAGGTGAACGAGGCGCTCGCCACGATCCAGGGCTCGGACGGGGCGTCGAACAAAGAGAAGCTCAAGGCGTTTCTCGAAAAACAGAACCTTCCGGCGAACACCCCGACTCCCGCGTCGCCGGCGCCGAGCCCGTGACGTGATCTCGGGGCTCCCCTGTATGATCGGATTCATGATTTGTCCTCCCGCCAGTCCAATGCGAGCCGCGCTCCAATCGGTAACTAACTGAAATTAATATATTTTATACTGAAGCCAGGCGAGTGCCGGACATTTTATGCGTGCACGCCGAGCCTTTTCCGCAAGGCGTCCAGCATGTCCCCTGGCCGCCCGCGAGCGGGATCCCGTCCGCCAGGCGGCGCCAGGAGTAGCAAAAGATCAGGCCCTGGTCCGCGTCGCCCGCCGACACCACGTGCTCCCAGGCCTCGGGCGCGGCGGCCGCCAGCTCCAGGTGGTACACGTGCCGGTCTTAGGCGCGAGCCGTCCCAGGCGGCCTCGTATACGTAGCGCGCCACGAGGCCGCACATGCGCGCGCCGGCGAGGCCGGCCTCCTCGAACACCTCGCGCACCGCGGCGACGGCGGGCTCCTCCCCCGGATCGATGGTCCCGGCGAGGACCTGCAGGCCCGCCTCCGGAACGTCCTGGTGGACGTGCACGAGGAGCTCCGTCGCGCCGCCGCGCCCGCGCGTCACATACGCCCAAGGCCTTCCGCTTCACGGCGCCGGTCACGCGCGCTCCGCCGCGAGCACCCAGTCCACGACCGCCTCGTCCATCCACCGGAGGTCGCCGTAGGCCGTCGGCGTCGCCGCGATGAAGCCCATGTGCCCGCCGCTCCGCTCCATGCGCAGGCGAACGGCGCTGCTGAAGCGCACGCCGGCGAAGCTTTCTTTTGGAATGATCGGGTCGTTCGCCGCCGCGAGGATCGTCGTCGGCGTCGTCACCGCGTGCGCCACGTGCTTCGACGAGCTGCCGTCGTAGTAGGCGTCCCGGTCCTTGAACCCGGCGCGCGGCGCCGTATACACCTCGTCGAAGATCCGCAGCGTCATTTTCCGCGGAAATTCCGGCTCCCTGGCCTCGGGGAAGAGGCCCTGGCGGGCCTTGACGGTCGCCAGCAGTCGGCTCGTATAGTAGCGGTCGATGTGCCAGTTGCCCCTGGCATCCAGGGCGCGCGAGCAGAGCTCCAGGTCTACCGGCGGACACACGGCCATCGCCTGGGCACAGGCCCCGAGGTCGCGCATCGCGGTGCCGTCGCCGAGGAGCTTGAGGAGCATGTTGGCCGACAGCGAGAACGCCACCGGCAGGACCTTGCGCCCGGGAAACCGCCTGGCGACGGCGATCAGGCCGGCATGCACGTCCTCGACGCGCCCCGCGTGGTAGATGCCGCGGGCCAACGCGGCGTCCCCGGCGCCGCAGCCGCGGTGGTTGAAGCGCACGACCGGAAAGCCGAGGGCGTTGAGCTTGGCCGTGAGGCGGACCACGTAAGTGGACCCGGAGCTGCCGCCGAGCCCGTGCAGCAGCACCACGACGGCGCCACCGCCGTCCCGCTCCGGGAGGTTGACGTGCAGGCCCGTACGGTCGCCGTCGGTCAGAGCCACGGCCAGGGTCTCGAACGCCGCCAGCGGCGCGGGTTTCGGCATGAGTTGCCCCGCCAGCGTCTGCAGCTGCCCACCGGGGAGGAAGGGATGGGGCTCGAAAGGTTTCATGCTCCCTCTTATCGCTTTGGGTAGTGTAGAATGGAAGCACTTTCACTCCACAAAGGAATCACGCGATGGTCGGCACCCGCTATTTGCCCCTCACGCTCGCCGCCGTGCTCGCCGCAGCATCGGGCTGTAAATCCCCGAACGCCAACGCGCGCCTCCGCGACGCGGATCCCACGGCCGATGCGAACCCGACCGCCGTCCCCGACTCGCCGGGCGCCGCCACCGGCGCTTATCCCGGCCCCCCGGGCGGCCTGTCCGAGTCCGAGAACTTCGCCTTGTGGAGCAACTACTGCAAGGGCCAGCAGAACGACCCGACCCCGGCCGGCCCGAACTACGACAACGACGAAGTGAAGCGCGCCGCGGTGATCCTCTCGCAGATGAACGCCCATAGCTTCGCGCTCTATGGCCAGATCAACATCCACTACAAAAAAGCCCCCGCCGCCAAGCCGGAAGGCACGACGCAGACCGCGCACGAGTGGCTCGTCTACCTCTGCGGCGAGTTCCGCGACCGCGCGCCGATGGTCAAGGCGAAGATCAACTGGGTGCTCCGCACCAACTACCTGAGCACCGCCCCGCAGCCGCAGGTCGACCCGGCGCAGGACCCCTGGCAGCAGATGACGGCCGAGACCTACGGCCCTTACCTCGCCATGTCGCGCGCCTACTACGACGCCAAGTTCGAGGCCCTCCAGGCCAAGGGCAAGATCACGTTCGGCGCCCTCGCGAACGTCGACCGCCCGGTCTCGCCGCTCAGCGTCTGCGAGACGAAGTTCATGTTCGCCGAATACCTCGACGAGAAGAAGACCTTCGACGGGCTCGAGGCGTTCCTCGGGAAATACGAGACCTTCAAGACGGCGTCCTGCCAGGCCGACGACCTCGACTACTACTACGACTTCCGCGGCGACGGGAACTTCAAGCCGAACAGCCCCGAGTCCAACGGCATGATCTGGCACGCGATCTCGACCGCCCTCCAGTGCAAGGACACGGGCTCGGCGCTCGCCGCCCCGAACCCCAAGTACCCCGGCCAACAAGTGCTCCTCAAGGACCAGGACTGCAAGAACTACTTCCTCCACCCGTTCGCCTCCCGCTGGAACGGCGCCCGCGCCGGCCTCGGCGCCTGGGTCCTCCACGACCGCTCGCTCGACTCGACCTTCCAGAACAGCAAGGCGAACGTCACGATCCAGCCGAACTGGGGCAAGGACCCGGCCTTCGAGCCGGCGAAGTTCACGACTGAGGCCGGCGCCGGCAACCTCGTCGCCAGCTGGCAGGCCGGCTACCCCCGCCCGGAGCTCGGCCTCTACACGCTGGCCGGCGGCAACGACGCCTCGCCCGCGACGCAGCAGTTCATCTACGAGCAGCTCCGCAACTCGGTCGACCGCCACACCGACTGGTACGCGTCGGGCTACGACGACCTGATGAAGCAGAAGCGGGAGCGCGACCAGGCTTATTCGCCGTTCGTCGCCTCGTCCTACGAGATGAGCGCCTCCGACGCCTTCACCGCGCCCTGCTACACGATCCCCTGCGACGGCGACGTCCCGGCGCGCCACTGGAAGCAGTTCATGTTCGTCTTCAAGGTGCACAAGTCCAAGTACTTCAGCACCGAGAACCTCGAGAAAAATGAGAAGATCGACTTCGACCAGAACTGGTTCGACGAGACGACCTTCGGCACGACCGGCTTGGCCAAGGGCGAGCACGCCTGGGACCGCATGGGCACCGCGCTCGAGAGCGAGTTCGACTCGATCCTCTACCTGCACCACATCTGCAGCGGCGGGCAGCTCGAAAAAGACGGCGTCACCTGCAACTGACCTGAACGCAATCGAGCCCGGGAAACCGGGCTTTTTCAAACTGGCGAGGGATTAGGATGCGCGTCGCGACGTTCCACCGTTTCGGGCTGGCAGCCACGGCCGTCCTTTTCCTCACCCAGTGCAAGACGCCCGGTCCCCAGGGCGGACGGGTCCGGGACGCCGACGCGTCCGAGGACCTCGAGACCTCCCCGGTCGGGCCCCCGCCGGGCTCGACCCTGAGCGTCGCGCAGCTCCCGACCCTGAGCGACGAGGCGGCCCTGCTGCCGGCCGTCACGGCGGCGATCGCGAAGTCCGACGCGCCGGCCGCCAAGCGCGCGGAGTTTTCCCACAAGGTCGCGCACTACCTCGCGTTCCTCGGCTTGAAGCCGGGCGACGGCATCACCAAGACGACGCTCGACCGGCTCCTCCAGTCGTCGACGCAGTTCATCCTCTGCCCGGACGTCACCGACTGGAGCTGCCTCGAGCAGAAGCCCTGGATCACCCCCTCGCTCCCGAGCCGCGTCGATCAGGCCGAAGGCCTGGGCGAGCGCGTCGACGCCGACGAGCCGCTCGGTCTTTCGATGTTCTTCACGAACCAGTGGGACGTGAAGGTGCCGGCGCTGGACCGGCCGAAGCTCCTCGCCAACGAGCTCGGGCGCCGGATCCGGGACGAGGGCATCGACGGCATCGACATGGCGATCTACGGCATCGACAAGGCCGACGCCAGCATGAAGCCCGTCTTCGACGCCCTCATGGAGAAGGTCCAGGCCGGCGTCCCCGTGCGCGGGGTCTTCGACGTCAACGGCCTCTTTTCCAAGGCCAAGGCCTACCCCTACGTCTTCAGCGTGCTCAAGCGCGCCAGCGACGGCAAAGGGATCTTCGACGACTTCGACGCGAAGACCACGAACCTCGAGTTCCAATACAAAGACACGCCGCAGCTGATCAAGGCGATCAACGCCAATGCGGCGACCGACCAGGACGCCGCGGCGCGCCTCGAATGGCCGGGCGACCGCTCGATCATGCACAACAAATTCTTCGTCTTCAAGAAGGGCGGGAAGATGTCGCTCTGGACGGGGACGGCGAACGTCGCCGACACCTGCATGGGCAGCGAGCGCAACTCCAACGCGGGGCTTTTCCTCGAGAACCAGTCGCTGGCCGGCGTCTTCGACGAGGAGTTCCAGGAGATGTTCGCCTACCAGGCGCAGCCGGTCTCCGGCAAGGGCCGCGTCGTCAACGCCCAGGGCGGCGACGGCCTCACGGTCGGCCACTTCCACGCCGACAAGACCGCCAACACGAAGCGCTACTTCCGCTTCAACGACGGCGTCGAGACGGCGGTGCACTTCGCCCCGACCGACGACGGCGAGCACCGCTCGATCCTGCCGGCCCTGCTCTCGGCGCGGGCGGGCGACGAGGTGCGCGTCTCGATGTTCGGCGGCTCCGGCCTGGAGTTCGTCCGGGTCTTCCAGTACCTGCAGGCCAAAGGCGTGACGGTCCGCCTCGTCACCGACAACCTCACCGGCTCGGGCAAGCGCGGCTGGCTCCGCGATCCGTGCGGCAACATCCTCGACCAGAACCCGTACGACGCGAACCCGACGGGCACGCTCGTCGTCCGCCGCAGCGCCAAGATGAAGAACAACCACCAGAAGATCGGCACCCTGACGCGCAAGACGCCGGGCGGCATGGTCCCCGAGCTCGCCATCATCGGCTCCCAGAACTGGACGGCGCCCGGCAACGACGGCAACGACGAGAACATGCTCTCGTTCCGGCGGCTCGGCGGCCCCCTCGAGCCGGCGCGGCTCTTCAACGAACACTTCGACACGCGGATCTGGGCGGCCTCGGCCGCCAACGAGATGAAGCAGGGCTCGAGCTACACGAAGCAGCTCAATAAGCCGGACGACGAGACCAAGTGCGCGGCCGGCGGCGACGACGAGGACGGCGACACCACGGAAAGCGCCCCATAAGGTATTGATTCATACTCTTACAATAGCCGGGCAACCGGCTGTTTTTATTTATATTGCTTTATAACACCATATAATCTTTAAAATACTCTTTACAAATGTCATTATTCTATGAGAATC
>JAYVWD010000100.1:0-9958 GCA_043786345.1 Pseudomonadota bacterium | reverse complement strand
CTTTTCGCCCGGGCACGCGGCGCCGACCGGCTGGGCGGAATTCGTCTACTCTGGCGTGCGGCTCGTCATCGACCCCTCGTGCGCGGTCGCCCAGGATCTCTTGCGCGCCTATAGCCCTGAAACCTTCGCCATCGTGGTCGGCGACATCGCGTCTCCAGCGGCGCGCCTCGTCTCGGAAATCTGGGGCGTTCCCTGGGTTTGCGTATGCACGACGTCTCTATCGCTGGCGTCCAGCGATATCCCATTTTATGCGTTCGAAGACGAGCAGGAAGCCGGCGAATCGGTCGCGGTTTATCTCGACGGTCATCGAAAAATTCGCCAGGCTTTCAACGCCGTTCGCTCGGCCCTTGGTCTGGCTCCGGTGCGCCAAGGCTGGAACGACCTGTTCTCCAAGCGCCTGACGCTCGTCGCGAGCGCGTCGGACATCGAATATCCACGCAGCGACGGTCAAAACCTGGCGTACGTCGGCGCCCTTGCGCCGCGGAATGCGCCGAAGCCCCTCGCTGCGGACGTGGAAACGTGGCTATTCCGGCACGAGTCCGAGGGCGTCGTCTATGCGACGCTCGGCACGGCCTTCAACCGTCACGGGACGTTGATGCGGACCCTGATCGAGGGTGCCGTCGAAAGCAAGCGCGCCGTCATCGTCTCGACGGGCCCCGGCTACACCGTCCCAATGGATCTCATGACGGCGCTTCCTGAGCGCGTCAAGGTCGTGAGTTGGGTCGATCATGCGGCGCTGCTTCCGCGCGTGGCCGTCGTCGCCAGTCATGGCGGCATGGGAACCTGTAACGACGCCATCCGGCACGGCCTGCCGATGCTCAATATCCCGATCGGCTGCGATCACCCCTCGGCGAGCCGCAAGATCGAGCGGTACGGGATGGCGCTCCGTCTCGCGCTCGCGAAGGCGACGCCCGCGACCATCGGCGCGAAGATGGGCGAGCTCGTCGACGATCCCTCATTCGGACGGCGTGCGCGCACGCTCCGCGACGCGTGGAACGCGCTCGGCGGTGCGGCGCGTGCCGTAGATCTGATCGAGGAGACAGCCGCTGATTTCGGTGACCGGATGTTCAGAGTCTCCTCAGGAAATCCCCGCAAGCTCGTCGCCGACAACCGGGGATAGAAGACACCGCGAAAGTCTTACGTCCGGGGACGCCGGTGCGTGCCAGCAACCGCCAGAGGCATGGTGAGAACGGCGCATGGCATGGCCCCGGGTCTTCGCCCGATTTAGATGGCGTCAGCCAGACCTTCGCGGTGTCCCGTAAGGGCAAAACGGCCCCTCTCGCCCGACACCCGTTGCCCATGATCTGATTCCCGACGCGTTCATTTATCCCGGTACGGATTCGCGGCGCTGCCAAGCGCCGCGAGTCCCCGCGGCGACAGCCGCGGGGTTCTTGCCGGCCGAGCGTTCGGAATACCAATGGGGGCCTTTTCGGCCCCGGTCCTTTGTAGGCGATCGGTTGGGTCCCCGCCCGGATTTCAGGGTGCCTTGACGATGGTCGCCGCCGTCGCGAGTACGAACTTGGCGTCTCCGTCCAGGTACTTCACGTAGTACACCTTGCTGGCGGCCGGGTCAGCGGCGCCCCAGAAATCGAACTTATAGTTGGCCAGGTCGGCCGGTAGCGCCGCATCCGAGTCCCCGGTCGCCTCGAACGATCCATACCCGACCAGCAGGTCGTTCACGCTCGCGTCACCCGGGTTGACCGTCGTCAGGTCGACGTCGGCTGGCACGATATAGAGGTCACCGCCGTCCACGTCGGCGGCCGTGAAGCCGGCGACCACGATCTTGATTCCCTCTTCGGGAGCTTGCGCCTCGTTTTCGTCGTAAACCGTCGCTTCGAGATCGGCTTTGCTGCCCTGCTCGACGACGCAGGCGCCGTTCGCCTCGGCTTGCTGGCAATAGTACGAGAGCACCCCGCCAACCTTGAAGAATTCGGTGAAATAATTGTCCTCGGGCGTCACCTTGACGGCGATCGTCGCAAACTTCTGGGTGGCGAGAACCGGCGCCGGGTCCTTGACGATATTGCCGTCGGCGTCGAGCGTGACGGCCCAGAGGTTGAGCTTTGGGGCGACGGTGGCGATGCCGCGCACGTCATCCCAGTAATCGAGCGACGCTTGGACGTTGGCCGTGCCGTCGCCGGTGAACGTGCCGACCGCGACGTCCCAGTCGACCTTGGCGGCGTCAATCACGTCGGCGCCGGTGATGAGGTAGGCCTGACCGAGCGCGACCGTCGCGGAAAGCGTCGCCGCCGAGACGCTAACGGTGTCATTGACCTCCTTGGCTTTCCCGAGGCCGCCTTCGTCGTCGGCGTAGCCGTCGATGGTGAGGGAATAGCTGCCGTCGCGGCTTTGGTAGGTCTCGTCGACCTTAAACCACATTCCGTGCTTCTCGCTCTTCGCGTCCTCGCCGAACGAAAGCCGCTCGTGGCCGCGCTCGTCGCCGAGGACGTAGGTGCTCTCGATGCGCGACGACTTCTTCGCGTCGTCATAGGCGATCACGTAGTCGCCTTCATCGAGGCGGCCGTCCGCGAGCGCCTCCTTGTAATGTATGGCGGTCGAGACGCTGGCGCCGTTCCAGGTCATTTTGTAGGTATCGTCGGCATTTTCCGTAAAGGAGGCCTCGAAGAGGAAGCCCTCGGGCGACGCGGCCGCGTCGAGGCGTTTGATCGTCATCGTGTCGAGGGCGTACTCGGTACCGAGGCCTTCCTTCAGCGTTTTGAGCGTGTCAGCCTCGATATTTTCTTCGCCGCCGAGGACCTCGGTGATCCCCTTGTACATGGCGTCGGTATACGTGAGCTTGACCGCGTCGGCGCCGATCTCGCAGCTGGTCCAAGCCGCGCTGACCTTCTGGGTGCAGTAGGCGTCGATCTGCGGCATCGCCACGTCGATCTCGTAAAGCTTGGTGGTCGCCTTGTGGATCTCGGAGCTTTCGCGCTCGACCGCGTCGGAGAGGTGCGCGTACGCGACGGAAGTCGCTGTGGCGTCGGTGAGGCGGAGCGCGGCGATGGCGGTTTTTTGCATCGATTTTGGCGTGCTGACCGCCATCTTTGCGGGCGCCGTCTGCGGCTTGTAGGGAACCGGCGCCGCGGGCGGCAACCCGCCGCCCGTTTGCGCCACCGTCGGTGCCGGCTCGGGCGTCGGCGTGTCCTTGCTCTTCTTGGCGCACGCCGTCGCGAGCAGCGGCACGAGCGCAAGGGCCAGGATTGGTTTAATTTTATTGGTTCGCATGATGTCCTCCGAGGATGATCTCACCCGATTTAGACTCTCCTTCGTCCCCGCCCCCCCGACGCTTTAAGAGTTTTATTTAAATTCAGTCATTTCAAGCGATTACCTTAAATCCCCGGGTGGAGTCAGCAGCCCCGCGCAGGCCGGGCTCTGCCCGAGGTCGGGGCGACCGTCGAAGCCCCGATCGTGCCGGTACGCCGTTTTCGAAGGTCTGATATCGATCGGGGCCAGCCGGAACGCTTGGAAACTCGCTGCTGACTGGGTAGCCCAACGCGGGATTGCGCTCCCAACCGTGCGCACCCCAATAGGCCCGAAAACCGTTGATGACGACGGTCGCGCCCAGTCTCGGCGTCCAATAGATGGACCCATTTTGGAAATGGTTAAAGCGTCCGATGCCGTCCGGCGTGCTCGTCTCGTCGGTGGTGGGATAGCCGAGAATGCTTTGCTCCCAGCCGAATTTCCCCCAAAGACTACGGATGTCGCCGTGGACCTCGTAGGCGCCGACGTCAAGCGACCAGTAAATCGATGTGTTTTGATAGACACGGAAGCATCCGTCGCCGCGCGGTACGAGTAGCGGCTCCGTGGTCGCGGGTCCGAGCCAATCGCCATCGGCGACCAAGCGGGAATGATGAATCTCGATTGCGGCGACGCCCCCGCGCAGTGCGCACGGCTCCGCCTTGGCGCTGCCGGCGGTGACGAGGCCTAAAAGAACCATGAGCGCTGGGAACAGCGCGAGCATTGACGATTGACGTTTCATAAATGACATCCTTTTCTAGTGGAGAATCGAAGCAGCCGGCACGGATAGACGTTTTACCCCTTCGCCTTTCCACCGCCGTGAAAGGCGCCCCCGTGGAAAACGCCCGGCGGCTCCGGCTGCGGATTGAGGGCGACGGCCTGCTGCGCGGGCTTGCGCGCGGGTTGGGGTGACGAGAGGCTGAGAACCGTGATGCTTAGGAGAACGAGCTTTTGCAAGATCATGGGACGCTCCAAATTGTTGCGATGGTGTTGGCTTGGACCGGGACCTCGGAAAAGCGGAGGTCGGCAAGGCCGGCCATGGGGCTCGACGCGCCGTCGTTTGCGGCTCCGCCGCACGCCGCTACGAGGGGAAGAGCGAGGAGGGTCGAGAAAAATGCTTTCATGGGTCGTCCTTTCGGTTGGGTTCGGTGGCGCCTCAGACCAAACTTAAACCGCGGCGTTTTCCGGCGATAGATCGGTGCATTGCTGGACGCCGGTATTCGCTCGCAGAAACGCGCGAGCGGCGAGCAGCGCGCGTAGGGCCGGTCTCGCGACGCGTACGCATTGAAGGACATAGGCGTCCGAGGCAGATCGGTGGTGTGGCAGTCCGTCTGGAAGAGCGTTCACCCAAACGGCACCGGCGGCGCAGGATCGACGATGTTTTGGATTTGGCGTTGGTCTAGCGAGTGACTCGGCCGCTTGACGCCGCTCGGATGGGACAAACGCCGATCGATCCCGTGATTTTCTTCAAGATGCAAGTCATCAAGGATCTCTATGGAATCAAGTCTGAGCGCCAACTTTGCGAGGGTGTGCAGGTGAAGCTCGCCTACCGCTGGTTCTTAGGGATTTTTGGAGAACTACCACAAGGAGCACGGCGCCGCGCGCGAGCGCCGCGACTCGCCCACGCGGAGGCGCGCTCGTCCTTGACCTGACAAAGTCCCGACACACTCGTCTTTCGGATCCGACGATCGCCGTGAAAACAGCAAGATGAGGACTTGCCGCATTTGCAAACAGATCTATGTTTACTGGGAATTGCGGCGATGGTGCCCCGCGCTCCTGGTAGGGCTCCGCGACGGGGCGACTGACTGGCTGGGCCGGCGGCCTCTGCTTCAGTAACTTCGTTGCGGAGGGCGTACGCGGCCGCCGCCCATCTCTCGGCCCTCATGCGGCCGCCGCTTAAGACCCGGGCGCCCATCTTACCATTTAATATTATTGTATTTATCGCCATTGACCGCTAGTCCTTGCCCCCCCCCGGCGGCCTGGGATTATACCACCGGTAGTCGGAGGTCCTGAGTCCTTGGAGAGATGCTCACAGCCAAGCGACGGGGCTTCGCCGTCCCCGCGCCTATTTCGGGAGACTCCGAGGAGGCAGCTCAGTACCTGGGCCATGATCCTGTCCTCGCTCGGCGCCTCGTTGCTGGTGTTCCTCCTCGGATTTCTGGGCATCGAGGCGATGGATGGTTCGGCCCGCGGCATCATCCAGTCCACCAATGCCGACGCCGCCCGCGTCTCGGCGGCGTTCATCCGGCGGCAGCTCGAGGACAGCCTCGAGCGCGCGGCACTGCTCGTCAGCCTCCCCGGGATGATCGAGGCGGTGTCGGTCCGGAACGTGGAGACGACGCGCGAGCTCATGCGGTTGTTCATGGCTTCGTCCCCCGACGTGGACCGGGTCTTCGTCACGAGCCCGGACGGGCGCCTTTGGAGCGACGTCCCGGCGGCCCCCGAATCCATGGGGCAGGCCTTCGCCGACCGGGAATGGTATCGCGGCGTAGCGCGCAACTGGCAGCCATACGTTTCGGACGTCTACCGGCGCCAGGCGGCGCCGCAGCTGCAGGTCATCTCGATGGCGCGCGCCGTCTTCGGCCCGACGCGCGAGGTCATCGGCATCCTGGTGTTCCAGTACCGGCTGGCGACGATCACGGATTGGATCGGGCACCTGGCCGTCGGCGAGAACGGCCGGGTCCGGATCCTGGATGGCGCCGGGGCGATCATCGGGTCCGGGCCCGGGACTGGCGACGCCATGGCGCAGCCATTCCAAGGCCTCGCACCGTTTCGGCGAGCGCTGTCGGGCTCCTCGTGGAGCGGCGAATTCACCGACCCCGTCGATGGCAAACCGGCGATCGGCACCTTTGCGCCGGCGCCGCTGACGGCCGGCGGCAAAGAATGGGTCGTGGTTTCGGCGCAGAAGAAGGCCGAGGCGCTGGCGCCCACCCGCCGCGCCGAGATCCAGGTCGGCATCGGGTCCCTGATCCTGCTGACCGTAATCTTCGGCTCGACGCTGGGCCTCGTCCGCCGGAACCGGCGCATCGCCGTGCTCAACGAGCACCTGGAGTCGAGCAATCAGCAGCTCGAGAACCGCGTGCAGGCCCGAACCGCGGAGCTCTCGGCCCTTCTCGACGCCTCGCCGGCGTTCATCTGGTACAAGGACCGGGACAACAAGATCCTGCGGGTCAACCGGCCGGCGGCGCAGTCGATCGGCCTTACCCGGGCGGCGGTCGAGGGACGCTCCACCCATGACCTGTACCCGGAGGAGGCCCGGAAGTATCACCTCGACGATCTCGAGGTCATCAACTCGGGGCAGTCCAAGCTCAACATCGTCGAGCCTTACCAGATCGCCTCGGGCGAAAAGCGCTGGGTCCGGACCGACAAGGTTCCTTACCGCGATGAGCATGGCAACATCCTCGGCGTCATCGTCTTCGCGCTCGACGTGACCGACCTCAAGCGGGCCGAGGAAGCGCTGCGGCAGTCGGTGATCCAGGAGCGCACGGCGCGGGTCGAGGCCGAGCGGATCGGCCGCATCAAGGACGAGTTCCTGATCACGCTTTCGCACGAGCTGCGCACGCCCCTCGTGCCGATCCTCGGTTGGCTCGACCTGATCGCCAATTCGTCCATGACTCGGGCCGAAGTCGAGGAGGCGCTCAAGGTCATCAAGCGCAACGCGATGTCCGAGCTCCAGTTGATCGACGACATGCTCGACACCGCGCGGATCATCTCCGGCAAGCTCACCGTCGCGAACGATCCGGTTGAGCTGCTCGCGGTCGTCCAGGCCGCAATCGAGACCCTGCGCCTGGCGGTGGACGCCAAGCACCTCGACCTCCGCCTCATCGTCGATCAGGACCCCGGCGTCGTCGCCGGCGATGCCGGGCGCCTTCAACAGGTCGTGTGGAATCTCCTCGGCAATGCGATCAAGTTTACCGACAACCACGGGCGCATCACGGTGCGGGTCGGTTGCCGGGAGGGGCTGGCGGTCGTCGCGATCGCGGATTCCGGCATCGGGATCGACCCGGACTTCCTGCCCCACGTCTTCGAGCGCTTTCGCCAGGCCGACAGCTCGACGACGCGGACGTTCGGCGGCCTCGGACTCGGCCTGGCCTTGGTCCGTCACCTCGTCGAGGCCCACGGCGGGACGATCACCGCCTGGAGCACCGGCGCCGGTCAGGGCGCAACGTTCACGCTGGCCCTGCCGATCGTGGCGGTGCGGCTCCAGCCCGCCGCCCAAAACCCGGAGCGCGGCGTCCCGGGCAAGGCCGGGGAGGACCCGCCCGGGCGCCGGCCGCAAAGACTGGTCGGCCTCAAGGTGCTCGTCGTCGACGACATGCCGGACGACCGCAACGTCCTGATCGCCCTCCTGCGCGACCATGGCGCCGAGGTGACCGCCGCCTGCTCCACGAAGGAGGCTCTGGCCGCCATCGTCGAGTGGCATCCGCACGTCCTCGTCAGCGACATTGCCATGCCCGGTGAGGACGGCAATTCCTTGATGCGCCGGGTCCGCAGCCTGAGCAACGAGTGCCGCACCGTACCGGCCATCGCGCTGACGGCCTACAGCAGCGCCGAGGACCGGAAGCGGGCGCTCGAGGCCGGTTTTCAGGTGCACATCGCGAAGCCGGCGGAATCGGCGATGCTGGTGGACGTCATCGTGAAACTGGCTTCCGGCAAATAAAAAATGAGGCGTCGGTCCTCGAGGGCCCGCGCCATCTGATCAAAAGTCTGCCGGACTTGGCGCGTGTGGGCTCAGGCTTTCACGTCTTCGCGGTTCGCCGCGAAAGAGTCGGGGCCGTGCCCTGCCGCACGGCATGGACCCTTTTACACCTCAAGGATACGTTTGACAAAACGGCCCGTTGGCGCGGGCGGGAGAGCCCTGATGTCGCGGCCCCGTGGCCCCATTCGATCGACGTTTCAAGCACCGGCCGCCCCGGTTCAGCGCCCGCGCACGTGGTAGCCATGGAATTTTATGGCGTTCGCGTCGCCGGCCGAGTCCAGGCGATAGAAGACCGCCATCCAGTTGTCGGTCTGATTGAAGTCGGTCGTGAGCTTGTTGAACTTGTTCGTCGCGTCGCCCGTCGACACGACGGTCATCGGCGCGGAAATGGTGTCGCTCGCGGTGGCGGGGTCGACGCTTATCTCCGCCGCGCGGACGACGTAGACGCCGCCGACCTTGTCGACGAAGGTCACCGGAAACCGGCTGGTCGCCGTATTGAAATGGACCGTCGGGAAGTAGCAATCGCCGGTGCTGATCAGGAGGGAATTCCCCTGCTCGGCCAAGCCGTTGCGGAAGCGGCGCCAGTAACACTTGCCGTCCGCGGCTTTCCGGTAGACGACGCCGACGGCGGTCTTCGCGCCAATCCGCCCGGCGGCCATGTCCAGCGCGCCATAGTTGTTGGTCAGGAGGTCTTCATCCGCGAGGACCCCCGGCTCAATCGTCGCGCTCGACAGGCCGTAGCTCGCGCCTTTGGTCGAGAGCAGCTGCACGACTTTGATGGCGGTCGCCTCGCGAAAGGCGACGTAGAACTGCCCCGTACCCGCCTCGTCCACCCAGCGGATGCGCAAACGATCGAGCTCATTCACCCCGGACGCGGTATAGACCGCCTTCACCGTCGAGGCCGGGTGGTAGTTGGGATCATAGATGATCGATCCCGCCGGGAAGGCCGCGGGGTCGAGCTTGGCGACGATGAGGCGGCTCACCGAGTTCGTTAAATCGCGGTGCGCCAGCGCCACGCCGACGCGCTCGTTGACCCCTTCCGGAAAGACCGTGAGGTTCGAGGCGACGACGTTCTCGCTCGCCGCCCCGCCGAACGGCACAGCCGTCAAGGGAACGGCCGCGATGCAGCCCGAGAGGTCTGTCACCTTGAAGGTCAAATTCTGGTCCGAGCCCGTGAGGGTGATGCCGGCCACGGCGAACTTGCCGGCGGCCAGGCCTGCGAGCCGGTAGTCGAGGAGGTTGCTCGTCGACTGCTTGCACTCGGCCGACGACTGGTTGATGCCGGACGCGCCGCCCGATGGGTCGTCCGTCCGGTCGACGCCGATTTTGCGCAGGAAGAAGGAGTCGTTGCCATCCTTGATCGGATAGAGCAGACCGACCACCGGGGCCGTCACCGAGGCCCCTGGGCTGATGGCCGCGGAGTATGAGAATCCCATCGAGTCGACGTTCGCGTCGATCGACGAGCCGACGTGCGTGATCGTCACGTTGCCATTGGTCTGGATCGGCACGGCAAGCGTCGCGGTGTCGAGGGTTAGGTCGTTGATCCCGCTTTCGATCGTGATGCGGTGGTTGACGTCGAGAAAATAGCTTCCCTGATCGAAGGCGCTGAACTTCCAGTGCAGCCTCAGGTCGCCATCCTTGGTGTTGACGGCGGGCGTCGAGCCCGCGCCGTTGCAGACATAGGACCCGGTCGCCGTCGCGCAATTCGCCTGATACGTGACGCCGTGCAGGTCCGTCGCGATCTCGCCGCCGGGCGTCGCCTTGAGCGCGACGTTGGCCATCGCACCGTCCCAGGTCGCGTCGAGAACGCTCCGCTGAACAAGGCCGACGTCCGTATTGTAAACCGGCGTGGGGGTCGCGGTGATCGTCGTGTCGGTCGTCATCAGGCCCGTCGTCGCGAGCACCGTCGTGGAGACCGCCGCGGCCGCCCCGGTGGTGGTCGCCCCATTCACGGCGAAGCTCCAGTTGGCGGTCGATGCTCCCACCGGCGATCCCGTGAACGTCACCTGGACGCCGGAAAAG
>JAYVWD010000099.1:0-5856 GCA_043786345.1 Pseudomonadota bacterium | reverse complement strand
CCCGCGGCACCCTCAGAAGCGCACGCCGGCCGTAATTCCCAGGATCGGCAGGACCTTCTCGTCGACGGGCCGCATCTCCTTCACGGCCTTCTTCTCGAGGTCGGCTTCCTTCTCATGTTTGACCGCGGCGAGCGCGCCGTTGATGTCGTCGTTGTCCCCGGGCGAATCGACCGTCGCCCTCACTTTCACGTTCCGATGGAGTCGAGTCGGCTTGGTGGCGCCGCCGCTCAGGGTCAGGTAACCGGCCGAACCGACGTGCCAGAACCAGCCCACGGACGCCCGCCCCAGCACCGCGCTGGTGACCGCGTCGGCGTCGAGCTGGAGCTGGGTGTCGGTGGTGAGCCGGGCCTTCGGATCGGGGCAGGGCGGCTCCTTCTGGGCCTCGATCGCCGAGCAGACGAGGATGGGCGACCGCGCCGAGCCGCGGACCTCCATTTTCCGGTAAGAGGCGCCGCCGGAGACGAAGAAGCTCCCGCCCACGGGGAAGCCCACGAGCTCGGCACCGTACTGCGGCCCATAGATCGCCTTCATCCGGATCGTGAAGTCGGGATTCGCCACGGCGATCCCGTTCTTGCTGCTCAGCACGTCGGAGGGCATCTCGATCCGGATGTTGAACGGTAACGGCGGGGTGTAGAAGAAGCGGAGCCCCCACCACCGGCCGAACATCAGGTAGGCCTCAAGGGGTGTCAGCTCCGGAAAATTGAGCCCGATGCCCAGCGCCACGCGCGGCTCGTACCAGGGGCGCGCCCGATACCGCGAGCCCAGGCCCCGCCGCGCGCCATCGCCAGATTTCTTAACGTTATCAGGAGCTTCACCGGCATCGTCGGTGCGCCAGGCGGGCGGGATCACCGTCGGGGACGCGGCGCGGGCGACGCCCGTGACCATGCCGATACTCAGGGCGCCCGCGGCGACCAGCAGGGGACGTAACACATCGCGCTCCTTGCAGACTTCCCGCCATCCTAGCAGAAACCCTGGGATTCCGGCCCCCCGTTTTTTGATCGCCAAAGGCCAGGGTAAAGTCCCCAGCCACCCTCGGACTAAATAGCCACAGAAGAATTCCGATAGGCACTCTGACGACATTGCGGGTGGACTTGATGGACTGGACCTGTTTAGTAATCGATCTGACTGGCACTGGCCTCGCAGCTGGATGGCCTGAGGCCGTGCAAGGGCACGACTTTGGTATGCCGATCATGACCGCCACTTCCGTTGAAGAGGCGCGGGCCCTGCTCGGTGCCGGGCAGGTGTTGGCGCAAGTCATCTTCGCCGCCGACATCTCGGGCGACGTCCAGGCGGTGCTCAAGTCGTTTCAGTCCAACGTCGGCTGCATCGCCGAGTTCCAGGCCGTCGTCTGCGACGAGCCCTCGCCCGCGTTCATCGCCGGCGTCTTCGAGTTCGGCCTCGAGCAGTTCTTCGCCGCCGCCAGCTGGCTTGCCGACGCGGCCCTGATGGCGCGCGAGGCCGTGCGCCTGGTCACCAACACCGCGACCGCCGAGTTCAAGACCGTCACCTTGACCCGCGCCATCCGCAGCGCCGACCAGGCCGCGATCGGCCGCGCCGAGGAGGCGCTCGGCGACCTGGCCGACCACGACTACCGCGTCGCCTTCGCCAAGGGCAAGGCGGCCGAGGCTACCGGCCAGTACGAGCGCGCCTCGACCGTTTACGCGGGCGCCCGCGCGATGAACAAGATGTTCCGCCCGTCCGCCGCGAGCCTCGGCGAGACGCTGCTCGTCACCGGCAGGGTCGACGAGGCGCTCAAGGTGCTCGCCGGCCTCGAGCGCACCAACCCCTTCGACGTGGAGCGCAAGGCGAACCTCGCCGCGGCCTACGTCGAGAAGGGCGACTTCGAGACCGCCATGAAGTACGTCGAGCAGGCCGCGAAGCTCGCGCCGGGCAATTCGCGCGTCCTCGAGGCGCGCGCCCAGGTGCTCCTCTGCACGGGCAAGATCGGCGACGCCTTCAAGTTGATGGACGACATGTCGGAGGTCGGGCCCTTCTTCGCCGCGAAGCTCAACGAGCTCGGCATCCAGTTGAGCCAGGCCGGCAAGGGCAAGAGCGCCCTCGCCCTTTACCAAAAGGCCCACCGGATCGTGCGTCCCGAGCTGCGCTACAAGATCAGCCTCAACGCCGCGCTCGCCTGCCGCCGCCTCAAGGCGTGGGACATGGCGCTCAAGCTCATCACCCGCTGCGAGAAAGAATACGGCGGCGCCTTCCCGAAGCTCGTCAAGATCCGGGAGTCGATCGCCACCTTGAAAGCCCAGGAAGTCGCGAGCGGCGGGCCCAAGCCGGCGAAGCCCGATCTCGAGGAGGCGGGATGATGAACGTCGCACCGAGCATTACCCAGCATACGATCGTCCTCTGCGTCGAAAAGCGCGAGCGCGGTATCGGTATGCAGACCCTGCTCACGAAGTACGGCTACCGCGTCGTCATGGCCCTGAGCCTCTATGACGCGCTGAAGTACGTCGCGCAGGAGATGCCGCACCTCGTGATCACCGAGTCGCTCCTGAGCGATGGCTCGGCGGGCACGCTCTACGACCGCCTCCAGCAGCATGAAACGCTCAAAAAAACCCCGATCCTCGTCTGCGTGCTCAAGAAGACGAAAGAAGAGCTGGCGCCCCTGGCGCAGCGCCGTTTCGCGGGTTTCATCCTGGGCGCGCTCGAGCCGCGTTCCTTCCTCGCCAAGGTCGCCGAGGTGGTGCAGGCGCACTCCGCCGTATCGCCCTATTTCGTCACCTCCGAGCAGGCGGGCATCGAAAAGGACCTGACGATCTCGATCGAGGCCAGCGTCGTCGGCCGCTCGGGCGAGCAGCTCGTGTCGCGCTCCGGCGCCGAAGTGGACCCTGCCGCGTCGATGCTCTGCGTGCCGACCAACACCGAGCTCGGCCCCGCCGTGCTGCGGATGGCCACCAACCTCAAAGAGGGCGAGGACATCTTCAACCTCTTCCCGATCAGCCGCATCGTCGGCGCCGGCCGCAAATGGGTGATGACGCTCCCCGAGATCAAGCTCGGCGAGCAGCAGAAGGTGCAGCGCGCCCGCATGCAGAAGGTGATCTTCTACGAGCCGAGTGAGCAGCGCTACGAGGGCTTCCGCGACATCCTCAAGGGCTATGGGATCGAGCTCGTGCACGCCAAATCCCTCAACATGGCCGCCGCCCTGCTCAAGCGCGAGCCCGACGGGGTCGCCTGCGTCTACCTCCACGAACTGATGAACGACGCGTCCGGCATCGAATGGAAGAATGTCTACGGGACCATGCCCGCGGGCCGGCGCCCGCCGCTCGTCGTCGGCACCAGCTCGATGAACGCCCGCTCGACTTCCGCCGTCCGCTACATCAAGCGGCCGTTCGGCATGGGCCTCTTCGTCGAAATGCTGCAGGCCTCCTTCGAGCGCGCGTCCGACCTCTCCAACGCGACGCGCGGCGCCACCGGCACCTCGGCAGGGCTCGCCGTACGCTACCAGGCGCCTGCCACCTTGATCGGCATCGACGAGACCGGGGGCATCCTCCAAGTGAAGTTCCCGCTGGTCAAGGGCAGCAAGCTCAGCATCGGGCACGGGTTCCTGACGCAGGCTTGGGAAGGCAACAACACCGTTCAGGTCACCGGCGCCGCGGCGCTGCCCGGCCGTGCCGACGTCTGGCACGCTCGCTTCGAGGCGGTCTCGGCGGGGATGTCCAAGGTCAAGTACTGGGACAAGCTCTCGAAGCAGCTCGCTTCGCTGCCGGGCCTGCCGAAGGCCGGCTGATCAGCCGGTCGCCGCAAGGACGGTCGCGGCGCGCTTCGGCAGCCGGATGATGAAGCGCGTCGTGTCGCTGGCTTCGTCGTAGGTGAGCGTGCCGCCGATGTCCTCGATCAGGCCGCGCGAGATGCTCAGGCCCAGGCCCGTGCCGTGTCCGACCTCCTTGGTCGTGAAAAACGGCTGGAACATGCGCTCGCACACGTCGTCCGCGATGCCGGGCCCGGCGTCCACCACGCCGATCTCGACGTGGTCGAACCCGTCGGCGACCTCGAGGCGCACCCAAGCGTCGTCGGTGCCTTCGAGCGCATCGAGGGCATTGCTCAGGAGGTTGAGGAGCACTTGGCCGAGCTGCGCGGAGCGGCCGCAGGCGACGAGGCCCGGGGTCAGGCCGCGCATTTCGAGCGCGACGCCCTGCATCTTGAAGCGCTCGCCGCACATCGCGAGCGTGTCCTCGACCACCCCTTGGATCTCGACCGGCGTGATCGGCTCCGACTCGCCGTTTCGCGAGAAGGCCCGCAGGCCCTTCACGATGCGGACGATCCGCTGCACCGTGCGGTCGATCGACTCGAGCGAGGCGGCGACTTGCGGATCGTCGAACTGCCCCCGGCCCGCCAGGGTCTGAAGAGCGGGTAAAGAACGGCGCCAATCAGGAACGCAAGGCGGTAGCCAAGCAGCTCGGCCTGCTCGCCCGTCCATCCCGCCGGTCCCGTCGTCTTGAAGAGGCCCAAATGTTCACCCTCACAAGGTTTTTCGGCGCGGCGGTGTCGAAGCTTTCGTCACGCGTCCGCCGGGCATCCAGGCGGCGGAAAGCACCCTCTCGGAATCATGGGGGAAAGAGGCGCGTTGCGGGTGGCCGCCAAATTGCTCTTCACCTTCGTGATGAACACGACCCTGCTAAAATTACTGACGCTCCTGACGATGATCCCGACGGCCGCCAAAGCCGAGGAGTTCCCGACCCAGCGCGTCGTCCTGCCGGCCGCCGAGCGGGTTCAGCTCCGGGTCGTGCCGCGCGCGGCCTTCTGCGCGAGCCTGACGGGGAGCTTCGTGCGCTACGCCGAGCTCAATCATTATGATCAGATCCAAAGCGCGCTGCTCGTGAGCGCCGGCGTCGCCGCGATCGTCGGCGAGGTCAAGGCCGGCCGCGCGCAGCAGTACGTCAGCGCCAACGCCCTCGCCGAGCTCGCGAACGTCCCGAACCGCGCGCCGCAGGACGGCCTGATCCCCTTGTCCACCCTCGTCGGCCCCGCGCTTGGGCTCCGACCCGAGGCGACGCTCGCGATGAGCGCCGGCGAGCTGCGTTATCTGCCGTTCGCCCAGCGCGGCCTCGACGTCATCGTCCTGGCCAGAAACGTCGACGACCTTTCGGAAGAGCGCGTCATGAAGGTGGCCACCGTGGCGCGCGAGCTCGGCGTGCGCGTGAGCTCGGTCTGGGTCGGTCCCGCGACGGGCGGCGCCGAGGGCGCGGCCGCGGACGGCGAAGCGAGGATCCTCGCCTGGCTCGCGGCGGCGACTGGTGGCAGCTTCGCGGACCTGAGCGGCGGCGGCAACCCCTGCGCGCCGCGCCTATGACCGCAAAGACGCGGAGTTTTTTTACCGCAAAGGCGCAGAGGTCGCAAAAGTTGTTGCCGCCGCTGCAGCTCCGGCCAAAACCTTTGCGACCTCTGCGCCTTTGCGGTTAAAAAAACCTGGCGCCTTCGCGGCTACTGATCCAGGGCTACGAAAAAGCCCCGGATCCGCGCCGCATTGACCCCGAAGTCCCCTTTGCCGTCGCGCGACCGCGACCGCATCGCGACCAGCGACCTGGCGCCGATCGGCTCGACCCGCACGACGAAATCGTCGACGAAACGGAAGAGGGCCGAAGTCTGCGTGCCTTCGAGCGTCATGGCCGCCTCGTCGGTGCGCCCGAGCTCCCAGCCCGGCATCGCCCGGGCGGCGCTCAGGACTTTTTGGTAGCCCTGGGCCGGCGGCAGATCGAGGGTCTTCGAGATGAGGTCGGGGTAGCCCGCGCGCATGTCGTCCTTGAAGGCCTCGGGGTAGGCCAGGTCTTTGCCGGCGTTTTCGGGGGCGTCCTGCGCCGCGACGAAGCGCGGCGGGTTGTCCAGGTCGGTCGAGATGTCGTTGATGCG
>JAYVWD010000098.1:0-2614 GCA_043786345.1 Pseudomonadota bacterium | reverse complement strand
CACAGTAACCAATTAAATTCCCTGTAATTTTTTGGTCCGCTCCTCGAGCTCGGCAAGGGTCTTCGGCCAGTCTCCACGCATGAGTTGCGAGATGCTGCGGTCGGCGAGGAGCTTGCCGTCCGTCTGACAGGCCGGGCAGTAGTTCGTCTCGTTGTCAGCGTAGGAAATGCGTTGGACTACCGTCCCGCAGACGGGACACGGCAAGCCGAAGCGCCCGTGGACCGTCATGCCGTCGCGGAAGGCGGTCACGTGCATGGGCCAGCCGTCGCCGACCTCGACCCGGAGCTTTTCGGTCCATTCCGTGAGCACCGCCCGGGTCGCGGCGAAGAGGCGGTCGACCTGGGCGTCGTCGAGCTTCCGCGTGAGCTGGACCGGCGACATCCGGGCCCGGTGCAGGATTTCGTCCGAGTAGGCGTTGCCGACGCCGCTGACGAGGGTCGGGTCGGTCAGCGTGCGTTTGAGCGTATGGCTCTCGCAGGCGAGGGCACTGGCGAACGCGTCGCGCGTGCATTCCAGGGGCTCGACGCCGCCGCGGTCGATGGCGGCGAGCGCGGCCTCGCCCGCCACCATGTGGAGTGAGGCGCGCTGCTTCCGGCTCACCTCGGTCAGGAGCAGCGTCCCCCTGTCGAAGCCGAAGGCCGCGAGGCCCATTTTCCCGGCGACGGCGGCGCCCGGCTTCGGCTTCCACTGGAGGCGTCCGGCGACCATCAGGTGGATGACCGCGAAGAGTTCGCCCTCGAAGCCGAGCACGATGCGTTTGCCGAGGCGCCGGATGCACTCGACCCGCTTGCCGACGGCCGCCTGGACCGGCGGCTCGACCGAACGCAGCAGGAACGGGCTCGTAAGCCGGACATTGCGCAGGGGCGCGCCTTGCACGCGTTTCGCGAGCGCCTCGCAATAGATGGTGATGTCGGGCAGCTCCGGCACGAGGGCCCTCTCCGGCACGTGGGTCCCTGCGGCATACCACCGTCCGGCCTTCCGTTTCCATCCCGATCCCAAAACCGGTAAGCTTCGGGGTATGAGCAAGGTCGCGCGCCCCGTTCAGCTGTTCATCGCCTGCTCGCTCGACGGCTACGTCGCCGGCCCGCGCCACGAGATCGACTGGCTTTTCAGCGACCAGGATTACGGCTACACGCCGTTTTACGCCGGCGTCGACACGCTCCTGATCGGCCGCAAGACCTACGAGGTCGCCTGCAGCTTCCCCGCGTGGCCTTATGCGGGCAAGGACGTCGTCGTCTTCACCCGGCGCACGCCCCCGCCGGACGACCCGCGGGTGCGGTTCACCGCGGAAACGCCGGCGGCCGTCGTGCGCGCCCTGCGCGCCAAGCCCGGCAAAGCGCTCTGGCTCGTCGGCGGCGGCGAGCTCCTGAGCGCGTTTCTGAACGCCGGCCTGGTCGACGACGCGGCCTTGGCGATCCACCCGATCCTGCTCGGCGGCGGCGTGCGCCTGGTGCCGCCGGGGACGCTCCGGACGAAGCTCAAATTGAAAGACGAGGTCCGGTTCGACTCGGGCCTCGTCCTTCTGAGCTACGACGTCGCGCGTTGATCACGGGCGCGAGTACCGCTCGTTCGAGTGCACCGAGGCGATGTGCGGCGTCTTCGAGCTCAAGCGCCTGATCGCGCTCATCATGCCCGCGGAAGCCGGCTTCGGCGTCGACGTCGCCGACAAGGCGATCAAGGTCTTCGTCGACAACCTGCCGCAGGCGCGCATCTACGCCTACGACGGCGGCGAGGGCGAAACCCGCATGAACGCCGTCCCGTCGCTCTTCCGCCGGCGCCGCTACGGCGTCAGCTGTCCTGCCGGCGGGGAGTGCGCCGGCAAGGGCAAGGGCGAGTGAACGCGACCCTGGCGCAGCGCGTCTACGCGATCCTCATCGACATGTTGCTGACCATGACCCTGATCTTCGGCGTCCCGGCGCTGCTCGCGCCGCTCGGGCTTTCCGACTACATGCGCGGCATTTTTTCGCGGGCGTCTTTTTTCTCACCCTGTTCGCCTACGAACCCTGGCTCGTGTTCCTCTTCGGCCAGACGCTCGGTCACCGCGTCCTCGGCATCAAGGTGGTCCGCCAGGACGGCGGCGGCGTGGCGCTGCCGGCGGCGTACCTGCGCTTCGTCGTGAAGGCGATCGGCGGCATCCTGTCGCTCGCCACCATGATGGGCGCGCGGCAGCTGGCGCTCCAGGACATCATCACGAAGGCGAAAGTCGTCGCATGACGAAGTTAGCGATCTCGATGTCCTGGACCGCGACGCCGGTGAGGTCGCAGACGGTGACGTCGGATGGCCGGCGGCGCCCGGGCGCGGTGCCGGCGAGGATTTCGCCGAGCTCGGGGAGCAGGCCGACGTCGAGCCCGAGCTCGCGGCGGGCGTGGGCGGTGTCGCCGCGCTCGGCGCATTGGCTGCGGCTGTCGCAGGCGAGCACGTCGGCGCGCAAGAGGAGGTACGGGTCGAGCTCGCGCTTGTCCGGCGTGTCGGCGCCGACCGCGGTGATGTGGAGCCCTGGGTGCGCGTGGAACACCTGCAGCAGCGCTTTCGTGGACGGAGTCGTCGTCACGACGATGTCCGAGTCACAGGCGAGGGCGTCGAGGTCCGTCGCGATCTCGACCCGAAAACCCTC
>JAYVWD010000097.1:0-1822 GCA_043786345.1 Pseudomonadota bacterium | reverse complement strand
CGCCAACCGCCTGCTCAAGCGCGTCTGGGATTTCACGCTGGGTTACGGGGAAAAGCAGATCGACCGGCGCCTCGCGGACGCCGTCCTCAGGCGCCAGGGGATCGACCGCGCCGGGCTGGATCGGGTCGATCGCCAGATGCTGATGGTCGTGCGCGAGCAGTACGCCGGCGGGCCCGTCGGCATCGAGGCGCTCGCCGCCACGCTGAACGAGGATCGTGCTACTCTTGAAGAGGTATATGAGCCTTACCTCGTTCACAAAGGCCTGCTGGCCCGCGGTCCCCGCGGCCGCACATTGACCTTGAAGGGCGCGGCCCACCTCGACGAAACCGTCAAGGAGCCCTTCGTCTAAAGCCCCGATGCCCCGGAAGAAAAAACTTCTAAAACTCGTTTCGCCGCCGGATTCCCTGCCGCTCAGCCCGGAGGCGAGTCCCGACGTCCTGCCGTCAAAGGGCGCGCAGAAGAAATTCATCAAGTCCCTGGTGACGGTCCATGATCGCACCCAGATCGAGACGGTCTTCGACTATTACCTGTATCGCGGCCCCGGTCGTGCCCACGCCAGCGATGAGATCGAGTACAAGGTCGAGGCGTACCTCTTCTTCCCGCGGCAGTTCGGTCTCGACCCGACGACCTACCCGAAGGAGCGGTTTTATACCGACATCCGGCCTCTCATCCGCTTTCGCGAGCCCCGGCTCGGTTACAAGCAGATGCTCGGCCTCAAGGACTCGGTGCAGTCGCCGCTGCTCTACCTGCGCACCTACATGGAGAACCTGCAACAAGGCCGGATGGCCGAGCCGATGCAGCATGCGGTGGACGAGGTGCGCGTCTTCGCCTGCTCCTACGTCAGCAACTTCCTGAAGAACATCGACCGGAAGCGCAAGCGTTTCGTCGAACTCCGGCGCGAGCCGACGCCCGAGGGGGTCGCCGAGGCGTTCATCAAGACCGGCCGGGCGCTCGAGAAGGCCGACGCCGTGCTGTCGGCCTTTCGCGAGTTCCTCGCCGCATCGAAGGCCCTGCCGCCGCTGTTCGCCGACGAGCTCAAGACCGAGCTCGCCCTGATCGACGAGTACTGCTATTACCGGTTCCGGGACGGGATCGCGTACCTGATGCTGTTCACGAAGGACTTCCGCCTGGCCGAGCCGGAGTCGCCGCATGTGCTGGCATTCATGGCAAAGGTGACGGAGCTCCTCGCCCGCCACGACGAGCATGCAAACCGGGCTGGCTACATCGTGATCAAGCCGGACAGCGCCCTCCCGCAGAAGGAGCGCTTCATCCGCCGCCGGGGCGAGCTCAAACGCCGGATCTGGCAGGTGCTCTTCCTCGACATGCGGCAGCGCTCGCTATTCGCCGTCCAGCGGCAGATGGGCGCCATGGTCGCGGCCGGACTCGCCTCGGTCTGGGCGGTCGTGACCCAGGTGCTGCTGCTGAGGCGGGTCGTTTTCGACCAAAATGCGGGCGGCCTGCTCGGTATCTCGGGCCTCGTTTTCCTGATGGCGGCCGTCCTCACCTACGTCATCAAGGACCGGATCAAGGAGTTCAGCCGGAGCTACTTCCGCAGCGGCCTCTTCCGCGAGGTCCCGGACCAAAGCGAAACGATCTACTACCGCGGCAAGGCGGGGACGCGCCTTCCGGTCGGGTCTTTGAAGGAGATCGCGGTCTTCAAGCCCCTCGACAAGCTCCCCGACTACGTCGCCTCGATCCGGACGAAGCACGTGACGGAGCTCTCCGAGGCCGAGTCGGTCGACCAGGTGCTCCAATACACGAAGACGATCACCCTGAGCCGTGGGATCAAAATCCTCGGCCGCTACCCCCTCCGGGCGGTCCA
>JAYVWD010000096.1:0-2019 GCA_043786345.1 Pseudomonadota bacterium | reverse complement strand
GCGGCGCGCGCCGCCGACGGCATGATGCGGGCGAAGGACTTGAGCAGCGTGCGGCTCGCCTCCTCCAAGTCCTCGATGACGATGATGTTGCTGTGGAGGTCGAAGATTTCTTTGATCGACCGGACGTCGTCGGTGAGCTGGTTGACGACGGAGAGCTGGTTCAAGCGGACGGGCGTGAATTTGCCCAAGGTCCCGGTGTGCCCGACGTCGATCGGCCCCCGCAGGCCCAGGTCGTCGGCGATGACCATGTCGAACTTCAGGATCTCGTTGGCGAGGTGGATGTCGGATTCCGAGGTGACGAACTGGAACTCGACGGACCCGACGAGGATCTTGTCGCCGTTCTTGACGATCGAGTTCAGGATCCGGTCGCCGTTGATGAACGTGCCGTTGCGGCTTTCCAGGTCCTCGCAGATGAAGAGGCGACCGCGCTTCTTGATGCGCAGGTGGAACCGCGACACCTCGTCGTCGTCGAGGGGGACGGTATTGGAGGCGTCGCGACCGATGGTCGCAGGGAACTGCGTGAGCGCGATCCGCTTACCTGCGCCGTTGCCACGTTCAACAATGAGAAGAGACATCTGGACGGCCCCTAGAGGTGCACTCCCCTCATCGGTCGACCGGCCAAACAATTGATGGCCCTAAAGTCGCGCCCCATTCCGCCCGAAAATAGAAGGTGATCGGAGGTTTCGCGTGGGTCGTTATGGCAAAAAAGCGCTGATGTTCGTAAGCCTGCCGGCGCTTTGCGCCCTGATCGGCGCGGGCTTTCCGCCAATCGGCGAGCGCAAGTACGAGATCGACGGCCAGAACCGCTACGCGCCGGTGCAGATCAAGGACGCCCGGACCACGTCGAAGAAGGCCTATCTCAAGGACCCGATCCAGCCGGGCACCGTCGGCGCGCCCCCCGCCGCGAAGCCGCGCCCGCGGCCAGTCGCCGCCATTCAGCCCAAGGCCAAGGCCGGCCAGCTCCGCTTCAAGGCCGTCACCGTCAACGGGCACCTGATCCGCCCGCGCGTCGACTTCGAGCGCGACGTCCTGCAAGTCGACCGCGCCGACGAGCCGGTGAAGCAGGAGTTCTACCAAAAAATCTTTGAGCCGGCCTCGCAGGCCGACTTCTGAGGGCCGGTGCGCCGTGCGGGCATAGCCACTGCCGCCCGGGGGGGTGTTCCCACCCCCAGCCCACTGCCGCCGCCCGTCGTTCGGTCCCCCAAGGGGGCCCTTCCCGTTTATGCCGGCCGCGCGAATGATAGTTTGTTAAGCGATTTCTTGTAGCTACCATCCATTGACTGGCTGGTCAACTTAAAGTTTGCCGTTGTCGCCCGGCCCTTGCCCGCGGGCGGGTCGCCTGCCAAGATGGGGCGGCACTCTCACGCCGCCCCCCTGCGCAGAGCGATCGGAACATCCTATTTTAGAAGCTCTTTTGGCCGTCGACACCGAGCTCTTCCGTTTGCTGAACGGCCTCTCCGGCAACCCGGTGCTCGACGGGATCATGATCGGGCTCTCGAGCGTCGCCGTCTGGGGAGGCATCGCCGCCGCCTTCGTCCTCTACGCGGTCGCGCGGCGGAGCCGCACGCTTATCCGCCTGTGCCTGGTGCTCGCCGTCACGATCGGTGCCTCAGACTTCGTCACCTACCAGGTGCTGAAGCCGGCCGTCGGCCGCGCCCGCCCCTGTTACGCGCTGAAGGACGTCCACCTCGTCGCGTCGCGCTGCGGGAGCGACGTCGGCTTCCCGTCCAATCACGCCGCGAACAGCATGGCCGCCGCCGTCATCCTCGCCGCCTACGCCGCGCGCCGCCGCGCGCGCCTCGCGATCTTCGGGGCCGCGGTGCTCGTCGGCCTGAGCCGCGTGTACCTGGGAGTCCACTACCCGCTCGACGTCTTGGCGGCCTTTGGCGTCGGCGGTGTTTTCGGCGCCCTTGCGCGCTTTTTCTACAAGTCGCCTGAGAGGTCGAAAACGACGCTGGGTTTGCGCGACGCGGCGCCGTCGACTTTGGAATAGAGGATGCCGAGCATGGTGAGTTTGGT
>JAYVWD010000095.1:0-8442 GCA_043786345.1 Pseudomonadota bacterium | reverse complement strand
GTCGCGCTTGACGATCGCCTCGAGCGCCGCGACGGCCTCGTTGACGTTGCCCTTGTCGATGAGGTCGATCGCCCTCTGGACCTCGGGGTCCGAGACCGGGCCGCGCAAGTCGGAGGCCGCCGGGGTCCCGCCCTGGGGCGCGGCCGCCTGCTGGTCGCCAGCGTCGGCGCGGGGGGTCGACTCGTAGCCCTTGGGGTCGCGCAGGCGCTTGCGGTGGCCGGCGTCGAGGGCGGCCGCGGTGTCGTCCTTTTTGATGCCCGGGACGGCGTCGGGGCGCCGCGTCGGGTACATGACGATCGCGAACACGACCAGGGCCGCGATCAGCAGCACCAGCGAGGCGACGAAGCTGCGGGCGGTATTAGACGCCGGTTTCGACGATTCAGCCATGGTTCGTAGGCCTTCCCGATTTTGAGGGGGCTCAAATCATATCAGCGAGGGCAATTATATTACCAGTGGCAGCGGTCGCATTATATTTCATTAGAATCTTTCATGCAAATGCTTTGTTCCGGTTCCGCCGCGCTGAATTTAAGACCCGTAACTTCATGCACTTGGCCACGACGACCGGCGCCCGCTACAGGGTGAAGCTGAAGTCGTCCACGAGGGCGCCGGGCAGGCGCGCGCTCCCCGTCTGGCGCTCGCCGTAGGTGCTGGTGCTCAGCAGCAGCTCCCGCTCCTCGGTGAAATCCACCAGCTTCTCGCCGAGCATCTTGAGCACCGACTCGTCGAAGCGCATGACGTTCACCGGCGCCACGACCTTCCCCTTTTCCACCCAGAACGACGCGAACCGGGTCATCCCGGTGACGCGGCAGGCGCTCTTGTCGGAGAAGTTGAGGTACCAGAGGTTGTTGACGTAGATGCCGTCGCCGAGCTCCGCCGTGACGCGGTCCGCCTTGAGCTTGCCTGCCTTGACCTCGAGCGACTCCGGGCCTTCGCGGCTGTCGGCGCCGTTGGTCGCGACGCCATACTCCTTCGCCGAGCGCGGCGAGATCAGGCAGTCACTATACTTGCCGGCGTCGATCAGTACGACGTTCGCCGGCTTGACGAAGCCCGAGCCGTTGAAGTTGGGCGACAGGCCGTCCTTGGTGTTCTCGAGCATCGTCACGCCGGCGTTCATCCGCGCGTCGGCCTCGACCATCCGGATCAACGGCGTCTGCTTCGTCCGGTGCGCTTTCATCGAGAAGCCGCCCCAGGACATCATGTCGGTCACCTCGCCCAGGGCCTGCGGCGCCAGGTAAACGCGGTAACGGCCGGGGACGATGGTGCGCGGCGTCTTCTCGAGGACCGCGAGCTGGGCGCGGGCCCCGTCGACCTTGGTGGTGAAGGCCGCGTCGTCCCACTTGAACCCGGCGTAGCCGGTCTTGACGGCCTTGTCGGCGCGCAGGTAGAAGCTCCAGTCGAGGTTGAAGCTAAAGGTCTCGAACCAGTTGCGCTGGCCGAGCGAGTTGGCGAAGCCGCGGTAGACGCTGCCGGCGGCGTAGATGCCGACCATGTCGAGCGCCTTGCACGCCTCGCTCACCTTGGCCACGACCTCGCGGCCGTCCGTGAGCTCGCTCTTCGCCGTCTGGATGCTGGAGTTCACCGCGGTCGCGTACATCAGGTAAGGGTCTTCGGGCAGCTCCTTGAGCTGGTCGCGCAAAGACCGCACCATCACGGCCAGCCGGTCCTCGTCCTCGGCGCGGTCGTGGGCCAGCGTCACGGTGCCGACCGCGTTTCGCTTGCCGTCGATCAGGCGCAGGCTTAAGCTAGCCTGCTTGACGGTCCCGGCCTGGCGGACCTTCGCTTGGGTCAGGCGGACGAAGTCCGAGACCTCGCCGGACAGGTTGACGGTGAAGACCTCGGCACCGCCGAGCTTTTGCGCCAGGAAATCGGCCAGGTCATAGAAATACTGCTGCATCGGATCATTCCCCCCCGAAGACGTCGACGCCGGTGAACAGGCAGGCGGGCGAGGCGTGCCCGACGAAGACGGCCTGGTTGGGCTCGCCCTTGCCGCAATAAGGCGTCCCGAGCACCTGGAAGGTGGACTCGTCGCCCACCATCTTGAGGTTGCGCCAGAAGCTCGCCGAGATGCCGCGGTAGTTGGGCTTGCGCACGACCTTGCCGAGCTTGCCGTCCTCGATCACCCGCGCCCACTCGCAGCCGAACTGGAACTTGTTGCGGGAGTCGTCGATCGACCAGGAGGAGTTGGTGCGCATGTAGATGCCGCGCTCGACGCCCGCGACCATCGCGGCGAAGCTGGCTTCGCCCGGCTCGACGTTGAGGTTCGCCATGCGGTCGATCGCGGGCCGCCGCCAGCTGTCGGCGCGGGTGTTGGCGACGCCTTCCATGCCGGCGCGCTGCTGCGAGATGAGGCCGCCGAGCGCCCGCTGCAGGACCCCGCCCTTGATGACGAAGTGCCGTTCCGCCGGCAGGCCGTCGTCGTCGAAGGCGAAGCTCGCGACCTGCTCGGGGCGGGTCGGGTCGTAGGTCACGTTGAGGAGCGGCGAGCCGTATTGATAGGAGCCGAACATGTCTTTGGTGACGAAGCTCGTGCCGGCGTAGTTGCGCTCGTCGCCCAAGATCCGGTCGAGCTCCAGCGGGTGGCCGATGGACTCGTGGATCTGGAGGACCATCTGGTCGGGCGCGAGCAGGAGGTCCATGACGCCGCTCGGGCAGTTGCCGGCCGAGAGCAGCTCGAGGGCTTCCTCCGCCAGCGCCACGCCGGAGCCGAAGAAGTCGCATTCGTCCAGGACCTCCAGGCCCTGCTGGCGGCAGAAGGCCATCCCGCCGAAGGTGCGCGTCTGCGTCTCGGAGCCACGGTTGGCGGTCGCGCTGAGCATCGGGATCAGCCGGTCGAAGTCCTGCGCGACCTCGCCGCCGCCGTTGGTCAGGTAGAGGCGCTCGCTGCGGACGTGCCAGAGCGTGGCGCTCCAGTCGACGATCTCGGCGTGGCGCTTCATGGACTGGGACAGCAGGGTGAGGCGCTCGATCTTCTCTTTGAGAGGCATCGAGTCCCAGGCGAGCTTGACGGGGCTTTTGAACCCGCCCTTTGGGTGCGGCATCTCGATCTTCGAGTAGTCGGTCACGGCGCGGGCCGCGTGGCGCTCGGCCCACTCGCCGGCGCGGGCGAACGCGGCCTTCACCCCGGCGGCGCTCAGGTCGCTCGTGGCACCGTAGCCGACGCCGCCTTTGTGGTGGACCGTCGCCATCACGCCCTCGTCACGGCCCGTGGTGAGCGGCTGCAGGATGTCCTGCCGGACGCTCACCAGATCCTCGGCGTCGCGGTGGTAGCGCAGGCTCGCGAAGTCGACCTTCGGCAACGCGTCCCGGAAGAGCTGCTTAAGTCGCGCGTCCCGCATCGGGGATCCCTCCATCGACCGGCGTCCCGAGCAGCCCCATGATCGCCGACGTCCGGTCGACGAAGGCCTGCATCATGTCGGCGGTCAGTTCGCCCTGCTGGAGCCAGGCCAGGTCGTGGATCTGGTTGACGAGGAGCTTGACCTCGGCGCCGCGCGCGGTCCCCAGCGCGAGGCGCAGGACGTTCTTCACCGCGGGGTTGTTCTGGTTGACGACCAGCGTGTGCTCGGGCGGGATCTCGCCTAGGAACGACGCCATCCCGCCCGAGCGCGACATGTCCTTCATGCGCCGCGCGTTCTCGTCGATGAGCAGCATCGCCGGGACCTTGTCCGACTTGAACGCCTCGACGCGGATCTTGACCTTCTCGCGGTCCAGATTGCTGCGGAAGATGCCTTCGAGTTTTTGGGCGCCCGTCTCGTTCGAGGTCGGGTCGATGACGAGGGGCGTGGCGTCATGGTCCAGGAGGTGCTTCGAGAGCTCGGCGTCGACGCGCTTGAAGTGCCACTTGCGGCCCGTCTGCATCTCGAAAAATGGGATGAAATGCGTGTCGATCATCGTGTCGGCGATGACGGCCTCCATGTGGTGCTCCTTGAGCATCCGGAGGTAGGCGGCCTGCGCGTTCGCGTCACTGCAGTAGAGCACCGTGCCCGCGTCGACCTTGTCCTTCATGCGCTCCGCGTAATCGGCCAGCGACGTGTGGCCGCCGTTGGACGAGCGGAAGATGATGTGGTCCTTCATCCGGTCGAAGAAGTTGTGGTCGCGGAGCATCCCGAATTTGACGAACGGCTGGATGTCGTCCCAGAATTTCTCGTACGTTTCCTTGTCCGTCTTCGCCATCCCCGCGAGCTTGTCGGCGACCTTCTTGGTGATGTGCTCCGAGATCTTGCGGACGGTCGGGTCGCTCTGCAGGGAACTGCGCGACACGTTGAGGGGCAAGTCGGGGCAGTCGACGACGCCCTTGAGGAGCGTCAGAAACTCGGGGATCAGCTCCTTAGTGTTGTCGGCGACGTAGACCTGGTTGCAGTAGAGCTTCACCTCGCCCTGGCTGGCGTCGAGCTCGTGCTTTAACTTCGGGAAATAGAGGATGCCCCGCAGGTTGAACGGGTGGTCGACGTTGAGGTGGATCCAGAAGAGCGGGTCGGGGCTTCCCGGAAAGAGCTGGTGGAAAAAGGCGACGTAGTCCGCGTCGGTCAGCCCCGCGGGCGCCCGCGTCCACAAGGGCTGCGGGTCGTTGACCATCGCGCCGCCCATCTTGATGGGATAGCGGACGAACTGGCAGTAGCGCGAGGCGAGGTGGCGCACGTGCGCCTCGTCGAGCAGCTCGGCCGAGTCCTCGCCGATGTGCAGGATGATGTCGGTGCCGACGGCGGTGCGCGTGCCGGTCTCGAGCTCGAACAGCGTCGAGCCGTCGCAGCTCCAGTGCGCGGGCTCGGCGCCCTCCTGGTAGGACAGGGTCTCGATCTCGACCCGCGACGCGACCATGAAGGCCGAGTAGAACCCTAAGCCGAAGTGCCCGATCACCTGCTGGCTATCGTCCTTGTCCTTGTACTTATCGAGGAAGTCGGCGAGCCCCGAGAAGGCGACCTGATTGATGTACTTCTTGATCTCCTCGGCGGTCAGCCCGAGGCCGGTATCGGAGATCACCACGGTCTTCGCGTCCGGGTTCACGGTCACCGTGATCTCCGGCTCGAGCACGTCGCCTTTGGCTTCGCCGATCAACGCCAGCTTGTTGAGCTTCAGGATCGCGTCGGCGGCGTTCGAGATGAGCTCCCGGAGGAAGATCTCCTTCTCGGAATAGAGCCAGCGCTTGATGATGGGGAGGATGTTCTCGGCATGGATCGAAATGTTCCCGGCTTCCTTCAAGGGGCGGTCTCCTAAGCTTCCAGGTTTAGCTCGGTTTTAGCCGCAAACCCCCTGACTTTACCAGCCTTTATGAGAATCCTCACGAAGTCGTCAAGTTCCGGCGCTGGACGGCCGAAAAGACAGGTGTCCGTAGTCCCATAGGAGAGCCGGAATGCGCCTCATGAAAAGCCTCGTCCTCGTCGCGTCGCTCGGAATCACCGGTGGTTTCGCCGCATGTGGCAAGGAAAAGGCCTCGCAAAGCGGCACCAACGCGGTCGCCGCGTGCACCGCCGGCTCCGGCAGCACGGTCGCCCCCGCGGGCAGCGGCTCGACCTCGGGCAGCGCCTCGGCCGCGGCCCTCACCGACTGCAAGAAGGCGGAAGGCGCCGGCGTCGGCACCTCGTCGGTTAGCGGCAGCGCCGGCGCCGCCGTCGCGAAGGCGGGAAGCCTCTTCGACTTCTGCAAATGGAATCCGAACGACAAGGGCGGCGGCTGTATGATCTGCACGCCCCGTGAGCTCGAGCTCCTCAAGTGCGCGAAGGACGTGAAGGCGGAGTTCGACGCGGCCAAGGACTGCAACGGCAACGCCGACACCAACGTCCTCAGCTGCGAGATGGGCACCAACGAGGAGTTCGTCTGGGATTTGAGCCAGAGCACCCGCACCGAGTCGATCTACGAAAAGCTGCCGCTCCTGATCACCGGCGCGAAGATCCTCCTCGGCGAGAAGTTCAAGAACGACCCGAAGGGGGACGTCATCATGGGCGCCCTCGACGTCTTCGCGAAGCACGCCAAGACGATCTTTAACAACGGCGACGTCGGCCCCGTCGCCGACGACCTCGCGGCGCTCGCGAAGAAGGCCAAGCCGGCCATCAAGGACGAGGAGCTGCAGTCGATCAAGACCCAGATGGCCTCGACGATCAACTCCATCCAGGCCAAGCGCAAGAACGGTGAATTCGCCGATGCCGACATGGTCACGCTGATCGCGGGCTTCATCACGAACCTGCCGTCCGACCTGATCGGCGACGGGCTCGGGGGCCTCGACCTCAACGTCCTGACGCAGGCGCTCGCCGGCGGCAGCAGCGGCGACCTGCTCTCGATCCTCGCCGGCACGGCCGGCAAGTCGAGCGGCTCGGGCGCCGCGTCCGCCTCCGGCTCGTGACTTGAGCAGGAGGGGCGCGCGAGCGGCCTAAGGTGCCCTTCGGGGTCGGAGCTCCCGACCGCGCGCCCCCGGGGCCGCCATCGGCCGTCAGTCCTCGAGCAGGCTGCGCAACATCCAGGCCGCCTTCTCGTGGAGCTGGAGCCGCTGCGTCAGGAGGTCCGCCGTCGCCTCGTCGCGCGCCTCGTCGACGAGGGGCATGACCGCGCGGGCCGTCCGGACGACGGCCTCCTGCCCCAGGACGAGCTGCGCGATCATCTCGCGCGCCGGCGGCACGCCGTCCGGCTCCTTGATGCTCGTGAGCTTCATGAACTCGCGGTAAGTCGCCGGCGCCGGGAAGCCCAGGGCGCGGATGCGCTCGGCGATGAGGTCGACGGCGAGCGCCAGCTCGTTGTACTGCGCCTCGAACATGAGGTGCAGGGTCTGGAACATCGGGCCTTTGACGTTCCAATGGAAATTGTGGGTCTTGAGGTACAGCGTGTAAGTGTCCGCCAGCATCCGGCCGAGGCCGTCGGTGACCGCTTTCCGCTGCTTCTCGTCAATTCCGATGTCGATTGCCATGGGTGGTACCTCCTGGCGAGACTATAGGGACGTCCGCTCGTCCCTGCAAGCCCTCACGCCGCCGGGAGCTGCTCCTGCGGGCGGTCGAGCTGCAGCGTCTCGAGCTGCACCACGCCGCGTTCCCAGACGTCCAGGTCCTTGTTGTCGATCTGGACGATGTGGACGCCGTAGCGCACCGGCTCGTGCTCGGTCGTGACGAGGCGCACGACTTTGCCGAGGCAGCTCACCGGGCGCTCGAACACCTGGCCCTCGCCGTCGACGACCATCTCGAGCAGGGTATTCACCTGAAAGGGGACCTTGCGGGTGCGGCCGAGCGTGAGCAGCAGGCCGGTGCGGGACACGTTGTCGGTGGTCATGTCATAGGAGAGGATCGTGCCGATCGTCTTCGACTCGACGAGCAGGCCGCCGTGCATGCCGATGCGTTTGGCGCGTTGGCCCGGCTGATGGGTGCGGATTACGCGGGTGAGCGTCATGAGACAAAGCCTCCAAATGCGTTTGGAGGCTCTTCGACGTGGGGCCGGTCCGACTTAACGGGGCAGGACTTGCCGGCCCCTAAACGTGCGGAACGGGCACCTTCACGACGGCGTCCATCTGGGCGTGCGCCTCGGCGATCGCCTCGGTCCGGAAGCGCGCGATGTCGGGCTCGAGGGCCTTCACGACCTCGTCGACCGAGCGCACGACCTTGACCCGGTCGAAGTCGGCCTGCGACATCAGCTGCGCCTGCAGGGGCCAGGCCTTGAGCCAATCCATGAACGTCATCCAGATGTCGTCGCTCGCGAGCAGCAGGAACGGCCGCGGCTTGATGTGCTCGACCTGCAGCAGCTGCCACGTATAAAGCAGCTCGAGCAGGGTCCCGATGCCGCCCGGTACGACGACGACGGCGTGCGAGAGCCGCATGAACTCGTCGAGGCGGCTCGAGAAGCGGCGGTGCTGGCTCTTGACGTCCAAGTGCGAGTTGGCGTCGGTCTCGAAGGGCAGGTCGATGGGGAGGCCGATCGAGCGGGCCCCGACGGCCGCGAACTTGGCGCCCTTGTTGGCGGCCTCCATGAGCCCGGGGCCGCCTCCCGTGACGATGTCGACGCCCTCTTTCGCCAGGGCGGCCGCCAATTCCTCGACCTGCGCGTAGATCGGGCTCTTGGGGCCGATGCGGGCCGAGCCGAAGATGCAGACGCGGTAGAAATCGGTCTCCATCTCGGTCAGAAGCGAGTCAACATCGGCAATAATATCATAGAGTTGGCGCATCTTGTTGGTCAAGATCTTACGGACTTTCTTCTGCTTGACCGCCATATGGCCACGCTCCTACCGGGGTGTTTCGAAAGAATCGCAAACCCCACCCCATTTGGCAATGGACCTGATGCCCCCTGCTCACTTCCGAGGGTTTCCCTCTAAACCTTGGCCTCGGCCTGCCGATACGTGGCTGAACGGACCTAAGACCAGAAGACCGTGAGGCAGGACCGTCCCATGATGCGCCCGCTCAAATTCCTGATGCTCCCGCTCCTCGCGCTCAGCGCGGTTCCCGGCGTGGCGAGCGAGCCGATCAAGACCGATGG
>JAYVWD010000094.1:0-6785 GCA_043786345.1 Pseudomonadota bacterium | reverse complement strand
ATTTTGTATGAACTGGGGGAGAAAGCCGGCGTGCCGGGACTCAACACCGAGCAACTCCGGCACTATGCGGTGGCCCACCTTTTGGCCGAGGGCAAATCGCCCGACGAAATCATGCACCACCTGGGCTTGCGCCGGATCGGCAACATCGCGAAGCACCTGCACAAAGAGCGGGCCGTACCAGCGGTGCGGGCGGGCGCGACGACCAAGTGACGGGAACGCCGGCAGAGGCCTGGATGCGGGCGGCCTTGGACCTGGCGCGCGCGGCGGCGCTCAAAGGCGAGGTTCCCGTCGGGGCCATCGTGGTCAAGGACGGCACGGTCGTCGGCAGCGGGTTCAACCTGCGCGAGACGCGCCAGGACGCGACCGAGCACGCCGAGATGGCGGCGATCCGGGCGGCCTGCGCGGCGCTCGGAACCTGGCGGCTTTCGGGCTGCGAGCTCTATGTGACGCTCGAGCCTTGCCTCATGTGCGCGGGCGCCATCTACCAGGCGCGGCTCGACAAGGTCTGGTTCGGCGCGGCCGATCCGAAGGCCGGCGCGATGGGGAGCCTCTATAAGGTGCACGAGGATGGGCGCCTCAATCACCGCCTGCCCGTGGAGAGCGGCGTCCTTGGCGACGACTGCGGGGCCGTCCTCAAAGAGTTTTTCAAAGGCCGGCGCGGCAAGTGAGCCGTTCCGCCGCGCTCAGTGCGCGGCCTTCGTGCTGTGCGACAGCGCCTTGCTCGGCACGTAGTGGGTATCGTCGATCTGTACCCAACCGTCCGCGGCGGTGCCGAGGCAGCGGTCGCCGCGCGTCAGCTTGCCGACGACGGCCGCGGCCACATCCGGTCTGCTGCGGACGTCGACGTCGCCGCGCTTGACGAACCAGGTCTCGGAAGCGGCGGCGAAGCCGGTCTTGCGGTCGTTGAGGTCGGCGCGGGAGACTCACTCGTCCTCGCCGACTTTCACGAACCCGTTGGCGCGGCCTTGGACCGGCACCTTGTCGCCGTAGGTGAGCTTGCGAACGTCCTTCGCATCGGCTCTCGGGTCCTTGCGGACCGCCGTCGCCTCGACGGTATAGGAGATCACGCAGTCCTTCTGCTGCGATCGGTCCCAGTCGAGGACGCGGCCGAGATCCTCGTCCGTCGCCGCGCCGGCGATGCAATTCGGGTATGGCGCGGCGAGCTCGACCAAATGGCCGCCCTGCAGGCTGAACGCCGCGACCTCCGGCGAATCCGGCGTCAGCCCGGACGTCGAGACGCTGACCGGGTAGCAGCGCGGGACGCTGTTCGCAAACGCGCCCGGGCGGCCGTCGATGAGCAGGTCGAGGTGCGCGGCGGGAGCCCGTCGAGCGCGCCGGCCGGCAGGGTCTTGACCGCCGGGCGAAAACGGCGTCGAGCACGGTCTGCGCGCGCGACGAGCGGGTCGTCCGCCGGCACGAACGGCGATTTGAAATCCCCGACCGCATCGCGCATCTCCGCGCTGGTCGTCGCCCGGCGGATGGCGTCCTCGGCGGCCCGCCGCGGCTTGAAGGCGGGGCAGCTTCCGGCGGCCAGATTCCAGGCGCCAGCGACGAAGGTCGGCGGCGGCGGCGCCTCGTCTCCATCCGAAGAGTTGCCGCAACCCCATGAGGTCGCAAGGATAATCGAAATCGTCAGGAGGGTGCGCATCCCGTCATCATAGTCTGAATGTGATTTGTTCCGCGGGCGGATTTCGAGGTATCGTCCGGCGACACCTACGCAGGGGGATGAAATGCGAGTTTTACTAGTACTTTTCATGGTTTGGATGAGTGCGTCAGCGGGCTACGCTGCGGCCGGCTCGGCCTGCAAGGTCGAGACGACGAGCGGCCACGACCAGGTGGTTTGCCGCGCAAAATCGGAGGCGGGCAAAGGGCTGCGCCTGATCTTCGACGCCCAGGCGGTGACGACGGACACGACCGAAGCGACGCTGTGCAGCGAGCCCGCCGCGGCCGCCGACGAAGCCACACTCTGGATGCCGGACATGAGCCACGGCAGCGGGCCGACGACCCTGACGAACGGCACCGACGGCTGCACCACAGTCGCTGACATCGACTTCCTCATGAGCGGGCTCTGGCAGATCAAGGCGCACTTTCCGGGCGACGGCGACAAGGGGGTGATCGATGTCGACGTGGCGCGCTAAAGCCCTGGCCTTGCTGGCGGCCGCGGCGCTGTCCGCCTGCGGCACCGGCAAGGCGGTGAAGCACGACGATGCCGGCGACGGCCCGGGCCGGCATTCCGCCGATGGCCGCGGCGCCCCGCCGGTGCTCAAAGCCGAGCACGCCGCCTTCGCCGTGACGCCGCTGTGGGTCAAGGGCCCGGCCGCCTCCGACGACAACCAGCTCACCCTGACCTTCTTTGCCGACGAGGCGAAGACCGCGCCGCAGTCCGTGGAAAACGTCGCGATCAAGACCTGGATGCCGGACATGGGCCACCCGGGCCCCAAAAAGGTGACCATCGCACGCGATCCGGCGCGCGCCAACCAGTTCAACGTTTCGAAGCTCAACCTCGTGATGCCCGGTTTGTGGGAGGTCACGGTGACGGCGACGGTGAACGGCGCCGAGGACCACGCCGTTTTCGTGGTCAACCTATGAGCGGACTCCTGCTCGCCGCCCTCGCCTGCGCCTCCTGCGGCAGCGGCGGCGACAGCCCGCTCATCCTTTACCCGAACGAGGCCGTCAAAGCCTACGTCGGGGGATCGCATCAGTCCGGGTTCAAGGCCGTGACGGCGAGCGGCGCGGTCGGCACGGACTTAGGCCCCGCGAGCAAAGACACGCTCACCGTCGCGGCGGGCGCGACGTTTCTGACCGACTGGTTCGCGACGGTGACGGTCCCCCGCGTCACCAACGCGCGCGACGGCCGGGAAAAAAGCGGCCTCGGCGACCCGCTCGCCGCGGTGAGCTGGACGGCCCTCCCCGCGTCGCTCCTGACGCCGGCGCTGCCGCAGGTGCAGCTTCAGCTCGCCTACAAGCGCGCCACCTCGACCTCGGTCTACGACTCCGAGGACGCCAACTGGCTCGACGTTTACGGCACCGGCTTCGACGAGGCGCGCGCCGGCGTCGATGTCTGGTGGGGCGCGGCCGCCTGGAAGGCGGGATGCGCCGCCGTCGCCATTTTGCCGCGGGCCCGCAGTTATGACGGGAAAGAGCTGGCTCCCGGCCGCGGCGCGCGCGTGACGGTGACCGGCGGTTACGGATTCCACGAGGCGGGGAAAATCATCGCCGGCGCCGTCGTCGAGCGGCGCGCGCGCCGGACGAGCGGCGGCGCGGCGCGCGCGGATTCCGCGGAGGACGCGAACAACGCCTTCCTCGGCGGCGACGCCCAGATCACCGGGACGCAGTCCCTTCGCCTGACGCTCACGCGCGCCGCGGCGTTCGGCCGGAGCCGCAACGCGACCGCGGCGGACGGCGTCACGCTCGCCTGGATGGGGGCCCTTTGAAAGGCGGCGGCGCGCTGTTTTTGCTGCTCGCCGCGGCCTCCACCGCCCGCGCCGATTGCCCGGACCTGGACCCGCCGGCGCTCGCCGCGCTCGCCCGCGCCAAGGGGGCGCCGCTCGAGCTCGTCTTCTTCGCGAGCTGGTGCGCCGCGTGCAAGGAGCACCTCACGGCCGCACATGGCCCGGGGACGATCCTGATCGGCGCCTTCGACAAACGCGAGCGCATCGAGGCCGTGGCCGCCGCGCTCGCCGTCAAATCGCCGTGCTACGTAGACCGCGGCGTCGCCGAGGCCCTGGGCGTCGTGAGTTTGCCGAAAACCTTGAGCTGGAGCCCACCGCCCGGGGCGCCCCGGACGGCGCCGGGCGGCTGAGGCGAGGCGTCGCCCCCTTTCTGCCGACGTCGAGCTAGGCAGCTCGTGCCCATCGCGGCGCGTCGATGCTCCCGTCATAATAGAGATATGAGACTCCTCCGCCTAGAATCGGTCCTGCACGGGTTCAACGGGCTCAAGCCGGCGACGGCCGTCGAGCGCGCATTCGTCGAGCGCATGCACTTGGGTCGCACGGCGTCCGAGCTTTCGCAGTTCATCTACTATGGAGCGGCCCTTTCGTTCGCGATGCTGCTCTGGTCGCCCCTCATGGCGGCCGAGGCCCGCAGCGACTTGCTGCCTCTGCTCCTGTCTTTTATCGGGGCGGCCGGCGTTTGGTTGCTCGCGTTCCGGAAACGGCCCGCGGCGGCGCGCGTCTATATCGTCGCCGTTCAATTGGTGGGCGCGGCCTGGTGTCTCTTCCTGATGCGGTATACGACCGAGCACCTCGTTTCGCGGGTCCGCGCGATCTTCTCGCCAGCCCTGTTCTTGCTGGAAATCTGCGGCACGATCATGTTTTTGCCGTTTGGTGTGCGAAATACGTTGCTGACGACGGCGGCGACTCTGGCGGGCGTCGTCGTGTTGATGCACGATTACAACCCGGGCATGATCCTAGCCGTATTGTTCATGTTCGTCCCCGCCCTCGGGGCCAAGATCGGGCTCCGCAACCGCTACGCGCACCTTGCCGTGATCGACTGCCGCGCTCGTCTCGCACTGCTTCCCGGACTGATCGCCCGGCGCACGCTCGGCAGCGCCGCCGACGTGGACATCAGCCAAAGCTTCCCGACCCGGCATCGCGAGTGCGTCTGCATTTCGACCGACTTAAAGCGCTTCGACCTGCTCGCCGAAAGCCGGATCGCGGAGCTCGAGGGCTATCTCAGAAAAGTCTACGAGCGCTGCCAGGGCCTGCTCGACGCGCGCTTTCCGGAAGGAAACTATTGCGCCGATTGGATCGCGGGGGAGCTCTTCATCGTCGTCTTCGTGGAAGAAGGGGCGCTCTCGAGCCGGACCGTCATGGCCGCCGTCGACTTCGGCCGCGCCATGGTGGAAGCCTTCGTCGGCGAAGAAAGCCACGTCGCCAGCGTCGGCCTGGCGGCGGGAACCGCTTATGTCGGCATGATGGGGTCGCCCGGCATGCGCAAGGCCACGGCGCTCGGCGAGGTCGCGGGGCGCGCCCGGCGCATGCAACAGAGCGCCTGGGTCGTCGAACAGCAGTCGGGGGCGACGGCGACGGTCGTCTTCGGGTCGGACGTGTGGTCACGGATCGAAGGCCAGGCGGGCGCCGCGGATACGCGCACCGTCGCCCTCAGCGAAGAGATGACGCTCCGCGACCTTCCGGACCGCACCCTCCATTTCATCGCCGGCATCCGGGTCGAGGCGGCGGCATGACCGATCTCGCCGCATTTATCCGGATCAAGATGGAGAAGCTGCAAAAACAGCTCCTCGGGGTCTATACCCTCGTCGGCGGCGGGGGCAGCGTCGTGCTGATCGCGATCACCCCGGTTTTCATCAACGACGCGTGGGCGAAGGCCGCCGTGCCGATCGTCGCGGTCACGGTGCTCCTGTCTTTGTTCGGCCTAAACCACGTCGCCCTCCGGTCGGTGCCGCGGGCCGCGGCCCTGGCCTGGGTTCCGGAAATCGGGCTCGTGTCCTTGACCGCCGCCCTCCTCTGGGGGGACCTCAGGGCCGGCCGCGCTCTGGACGGGATGATGTCCTCGACCCTGTTCCTCGCGATCGCACCGGTCGTCGTCGGGGTGAGCCCAGGGGGGCTCAAGCGCTCGGCGACCATCGCCGCCCTGTTCGTCGGACTCACGGTGCTCGTCGTCGGGCCGTGGCTGCCGGAGTCCGCGGCCTTCATTATATTGATGATCTTCGCCGTCACTGCGGGGACGCTGTTCAAGCGCATGCTCATCGCCGCGACCGCGGCCGAGGCGCGCGCCGAGCTGCGCCTCCTCTCGGGCGTGGCGCCGGCCTCCGTCGTGCGGCGCTTCGCGGGCTCGTCCGAGCCGATCGAGGAGATGTTCCGCGCCACGGTCCGGCCGTGCGTCTGCCTGTCCAGCGACTGGCGCGGCTACCAGCGCCTCTCGGCGGAGCTCTCGTCGGAGGCGCTGGCGTCGAAGCTGGAAGCGTACTACACGATGTGCGAGCGGATCCTGCTCGAGGTCGCGCCCGAAGGCGATTACTATGCCGACTGGATCGCCGACGAGCTCTTCGTCGTCTTCTTCGACTTCAGCGCCGCGGGCCACGACCTCGCGGCGCGCGCGTTCGCCTTCGCCGAGCGGCTGCTCGCCGAAAAGGCGGCGTTCATGGCCGTCCACGCGGCGCCGCGGGGTATCGACATCGGCATCGGCGGCGGCAATGCGCTGATCGGCATGCTCGGCTCGACGGGCTTCAACAAGGTCACCGCCGTCGGCGCGACGCCGGCTAAGGTCCGGCGCCTGCAGACCGTCGCGAAGGGCTTGAGAAAAAGCCTCGGCGAGACGGACCGCATCGTCTTCGAGGCCGAGATCCGGGCCGCGCATCCCGGCGCCCGGACCGTCCCGGCGGAGGGCCCGACCGGCGAGCCCGAGCGTTTCTACGTCGAGCCGCGCGCCGGCTGAGCGCTGCCCCTACTTCACCTTCGGCGTGCGGCGCGGGAAATCGAGCGAGCCCGGGGCTTCGTCGGTGGGGACGCCGGCGATGGCGAGGACGTCGCCGGAGGCGGTTCCCGGCGCCGTCACCCGGCGCGCGGCGAAAACCCGCACCGCTTCGAGCTCGTCCGGGACGCGGCCGACGCACACCAGGCGCCGCACCTCGCCGGCGTGGCGGAGCGCGACCGTGAGCTCGGCCGCGCCGGCGGCGCTCTTGCCGTCGCAGCCCTTGAGCGCGGCCGCAGCCTGGTCCCAGGCCTTTTTCAGCGCGTCCTGCAGGTCCGCGTACGCCGCGGCGTCGAGGAAGGCCTCGGCGCGAGTCTTCGGGGCGGCGAGCGTCACCTTGCCGTCCGCCTCGA
>JAYVWD010000093.1:0-1624 GCA_043786345.1 Pseudomonadota bacterium | reverse complement strand
TCAGCACGGAAGCGGCCGCCAGCTACCGGCGCCCGGTCACCCGGGAGTGCCACCGGTTTGCCGGCTCCGGCGTCCGGACCCCTGGAATGGCAGGGGATTAAAGTGCGCTAGCCGTGACCCCTTCCCATCGCCCCCTTGCCGCCAAGCCCCGGGCCGGGTTAGAACCCGCGCGTCGCCCCACAGCGCCGCACGCGCGTAACCATGCGAGAACACAATGAAACCCATGACCTGCCTGGCGCTCTGCGCCGCAATGGCCGGCGCCGCCGGCGCCGCCCGCGCCGAGATCGCGGCCGACCTCAACGCCGACCACCTCGTCTTCCTTTACGTCCTCGACGGGACCGACCTGGTCCGCACGCTCTGCGACCGCGACGCCGCCATCTACGACCACGCGACCTGCGCCAAAGCCGTGCGCCGCGTGCCCGCGCACCGCGTCTTCGAGGCCTCGGCCAGGACCTACGGCGGCGACCTTCCCGAGTTTTCGGCACGCCTCGGCCAGCTCAAGACCGGCTTGGACCGCCTCGACACCCGCCTCGGCGAGTCGCTGGCGACGCCGGCCGGGCCGGCGACCCAGGCCTTGCGCGATGAGGTCGAGCGCCTGACGCGCGCCCTCGCGCAGGCCGACGTCCGCGTGCGCGACCTGGCGGACCAGGTGGCCCGCCTCAACGCGGCGATCGCCGCGGGCGACGCCGTCGCCGAGGACCAACTCCGCATCACCGGCGCCGCGCACGCCGAGGCCGTCAAAGCGGAAGCAGGGGCCGCTTCCGACCTGCAAGACGCGCGCAAAGCGTTGATCGACGCCGCCTCGACGAGCCCGGATTCCACGTTTCAAGGCCTGCTCGCCGACCGAAAGCGCCTCAAGGACGCGTTCGCGTCGACCAAACGCGACCTGGAGCTCGAGGTGGAGGAGGCGGTCGGCCTTTCGACGCTCTATAAGCGCCTGGCGGACGCGAACTTCGTCTATGTGCACCTCCTCAGCGACCGCAACTACGAGGACACGTTCAAGGTCCTCTGCGGCCACGACTACCCGAGCTGCTCGTGGCAGCAGGACTCGTTCGACAAGCACTTTCGCAACATCGACGAGGAGCTCCGGAAGTTCGAAGGCGTGGCGTCCGCCGACCACACGGTCGTCACGACGGCCATCCCGCGCGACGATGGCGTCGAGCGGGCCGAGTGCGCGTTCGATGTGACGACGGAGTTCGGAAACCCGTGCGGGCCGATGATCCGCGTGCGCGGGCCGAACGGCTACGACGTGACGGTCGATGCCACGAATACGTCGGGCGAAAATTTCCAGGCGCTGCCCTGGGCCCGGTACGGGAACGTGAGCGACGAGCTGTGGCACACGCTCGTCGGCGCGCGGAGCCAGGGGACGTGGCGCGTCGAGTTCTTCTGCCAGACGGGCGCCGTGCGGCAGGTGACCGCGGCGAGCTGCAAGTTCGAGGTGCTGCGGCGCGAGCTGTGGGGCAGCCTTTGTCCGCAGGATTCGCCGGGCGTCACTCCCGCCCCCTGCCAGCTCGACCCGATCATCCACTGAAAGTCTGTCGATAAATGGCCGTCTGCGTCGTTGCCGACCATCGCCGAAATCCTCATTTACGCGACGTAAACTCCGGTTTCGGCTCCGGCCGGC
>JAYVWD010000092.1:0-1718 GCA_043786345.1 Pseudomonadota bacterium | reverse complement strand
ATGGCTGGGGGGCCTCGACCTTGATCCACGAACGCCCGGATTTTGATGCCGCATTGCCCCTCGCCCGCGCGAGCACGGTGCCCGGTCGCTGGTACGCGGACAAGGGCATCGCCCAGGACGAGCGCGACAAGGTCTTCCACGACTCGTGGCAGTTCGTCGCGCGCGCCGAGCAGGTCGCGGAGCCCGGGCAATTCGTCACGGCCCAGATCGCCGGCGAGCCGCTCCTCATCGTCCGCTCCCAGCACGGCAAGCTGTCGGCGCTCGCCAACGTCTGCCGCCACCGCGCCGCCCGCATCGAGCCGCGCGAGGCCGGCACGGCGGCGCGCTTTCGGTGCCGGTATCACGGTTGGGCCTATGACTTGGGCGGCCGCCTCGTCGGCACGCCGGATTTCGAGGGCGTCGAGGCCTTTTGCAAGGACGACCACCCGCTCCCCCGCTACCACGTGGCGGAATGGGGCCCGCTCGTCTTCGTGCACCTCGGCACGCCGCGCGAGTCGCTCGCGGAGCTGCTCGCCCCGGTCGCGCGGATCTCCGGTGACCAGCGGATGGGCGGCCTCAAGTTCGGCGCGCGCCGCACCTACGAGATGGCGTGCAACTGGAAGATCTTCGTCGACAACTACCTGGACGGCGGCTACCACATCCCGACCCTGCACCCGGCCCTCGCCCGGGTCGTCGACATGGACGGCTACCACACCGTCATCGACGGGCTGGCGTCCGTGCAGATCAGCCCCTTGCGCCCCACCACCGGCGAGAAGAAGGACGAGGTCCTCAACGCCGTCCGCAGCGGCGACGCCGCGCACTACTGGTGGGTGTGGCCCAACTTCATGATCAACCTGTATTCCGGCACGATGGACACCAACCTCGTCCTGCCGCTCGGGCCCGACAGGTGCCTGTGCATCTTCGACTTCTACTTCGCCGACACGACGAGCGACAAGTCCCGGACTTACATCGATGCGAGCCTCGAGGTCGCCCATCAGGTCCAGCTCGAGGACCAGGACATCTGCGAAGAGGTCCAACGCGGCCTTTCGAGCCGGGCCTACGACCGCGGTCGCTTCAGCGTGCGGCGCGAGTCGGGTGGCCACCACTTCCACGGGCTCCTCGCCAAAGCGGTCATGGCGGACCCCAACGCCCCTCAGTGAATGACGAGCACGGCGCCGTGGTGGTCGCAATGACCCTCATGCTGGTGGTGAAGGTGTCCGTTCACGAGATAATCCACGTGCTCGCCGTGCGGCACCGTCTGGTGCCCGCAGTCGGGCCCGTGCTCGTGGTCGGCGGTGTGGTCGCTGCACGCATGCCCGTCCGTGCAGAGGGTCGGGTTTAGGCTCGTGACCTCGATCCGGTGCTCGTCGACATGGTCCTTGTGGACGTGGTGCAGGTGCCCGTCGTGCAGAAAGTCCACGTGCCCTTCGTGGCGGACCCGGACGTGCCCGCACCCGTTGCCGTGGACGTGCCGGTGCTCGCCGTGCTTTGTGCAATTTGACATGGTGTCGCTCCTCCGCTCGTAAAATTAACACCTTACACATGAGACCCTTCCAAGTAAGATAAACAATTGATATTATGGATGAAAGAGGCTCATCCGAAAAGGAAGGCCACGATGACGTCCGAGCTCCGCAAGCTCCCTTCCGTGACCACGCTGCTCAATGAGACGGCGCGGCTGGGCGTCTTTGGCACGGAGACCGACGCGGCGCGCGCCCGCGTCATCCGCGCGGCCCTCGACG
>JAYVWD010000091.1:0-4935 GCA_043786345.1 Pseudomonadota bacterium | reverse complement strand
CGTCATTGGGCAATTTGGAGATCTTTTATAGTTGGCAAAATCCGCAATAAAACGTCGCCCGGCCGCTTTGGCGGATGGATCTGACGACGGTGCCGCAGGATTCGCAAGGGTCGCCGGCGCGGCCATAGACCTTGAGCTCGACCGCGAAATAGCCGGGGTTTCCGTCGGAATTTTTGAAATCGCGAAACGTCGTTCCGCCCGCTCTGATGGCCAACTCGAGGGTCGCCTTTATCGAAGCGCCTAGTTTTTCGAAGCGGGCGCGGCTGACGGCCCCGGCGTGGCGCTTCGGGCTGATGCCGGACCGAAACAGCGACTCGCTGGCGTAGATGTTTCCGACGCCGACGACGACGTGGCCGTCCATGATAAACGACTTGATCGGCTGTTTTTTCCCGCGGCTCTTGTCGAAAAGGTAAGCCCCAAGGCTGTCGGTGGCCAGCGGCTCGACGCCGAGCTCGGCGAAGAGCACGTGCGCCGACAGGTCTTGACCCGCGACGCAGGCGATGCGGCCGAAACGCCGCGGATCGACGTAGTGAAGGAAGCCTTTCTTGCCGTTCCGGTCTTTAAATTGGAACACGGCGTGGGTGTGCGCCACGCTCGGCGTGTTGCTGTCCTTGAGGAGGAGCGCGCCGGTCATCCCGAGGTGAAAAACGCCCAGGCCCTTTCCGGTCCGCATCAACAGGTACTTGGACCGCCGAAAGACCTCGTCGATCTTCTGGCCGACGACCAAGGCGTTGAACTCCTCGACCGGAATGGGGTCGCGAAGGGCGGGGCGCAGGAACTCGGCGCGCTGGAGGACGCCGCCCTCGAGCACGGAGCGGACGGCGCGCGTCAGACATTCGACCTCGGGGAGCTCCGGCACGGGCGCTCACTTTCGCAACGGGGGTATTCACCCGCGTCCTTATAACGCAGCCGGCCGGAGATATCCATGAGGCACCTGGCGTCTGGGACTCAGAGCGCCGGCGGCACCGGGATCGCCTTCAAGACGATGCGACGATTCGTCGCCTCGTAGCCGGGCTTGAGCGAGGGATCCGAAGGCTCGGCCTCCCCGTAACCGATCGCGACGACCCGTTTTTCGTCGAAGCCGAGCTCGTCAATCAGATACTGGCGGATCGTCAGCGCCCGCTGGTAGCTCTCGACCTGGTTGACGCTGGCGGCGCCGTTGTGGTCGGTGTAGCCCTCGATCATGAGGAGCGAGAGCCGGGCGTCGACGAAGGGTTTCACGGCCGTGAGCAGCGCCGCGGCGGCCTCGGGACGGAGCTCGAAGGTCGACGGCGAGCCCTTCGGGTCCAGGAAGATGTCCTTGTAGGCGAGGGCGACGGTCGGCGTCATGACCTGCTTCCGGGTGATCTCCATCTTCTGCGCCACGACGAGGTCGCCCGCCATGACCCCGGGAAACCGCGGAAAAAGCGCCTTGGAGAGGATCGTCACCTGGGATTGGATGGCGGCGATGGCGTATTGGTCCTGGACCTCGAGGGTTTTGAGGCGGCCGAGCTCGACCCAAAGGGGGCCGCCGCCGGACTGCGTCGGCGTCTTCGGGCGGAAGGCTTTGAAGATCGTGCCGACGACGACGCCCTGCGCGCGGCCGGCGCCGATGATCACCAGCTCGTCGTGCGGCTCGACGGCGGCCGCGTGTTTTTGGCCGAGGTCGAGGTACTGGACGATCTTGAAGGCCTTATCGTCCTCCGCGGTCTTCCAGCTTTCCCACGTCGGGCTCGTCGCGGCGCGCGCGGCGAGCGGCGCGGCGAGGACGGTGAGGGTGGCGAGGGCTTTGGCGAGCGCGTGAGCCATGGGGGACCTCGGGAATCGTTGCGGGTTTCAAGAAGCTCTTCGTCGAATGCGTGAAAAACCTTTAGACAGGCAAAAATTGCCGCGCGTGGCTTCTTTCGCTATCATCCGCGAATCCCCTTAGACTCCTTTTCATTGTGGAGATGGGACGCAGATGTTGCCCAAGCCGCCGAGCCGGGTTTTGCTCGAAAAGCTCCTCTCCGGCGAGACCGCGTCCCCCGCGGAAACGGCCGCGGTCTTCGTATCCATGCTGAAGGGCGAGCTGTCCGAGGCCGAGACGAGCGCGCTGCTGATCGCCTGGCGGTTCCGCGGCGAGACGCACCGGGAGCTCCGGGCCGGCGCCGAGACGATGCGCGCCAACGCCGTGCGGCTCGCGATCCCGGCCCACCTGCGCCCGCTCGCCGACAACTGCGGCACGGGCGGCGACGGGGCCGGAAGCTTCAACATCTCGACGGCCGCGGCGATCGTCGCCTCGGCGGCCGGCGTGCGCGTCGCCAAGCACGGCAACCGCAGCGTGAGCAGCCAGTGCGGCTCGGCCGACCTCCTCTTCGCGGCCGGACTGCCGGAAAACCTTAGCCACGCGGCGACGGTCGCGCTGCTCGAGCAGACCGGGTTCACGTTCTTCTTCGCGCCGCAGTTTCACCCGTCGCTCAAGCACGTGATGCCGGTGCGCCGGGCGCTCGGCGTGCGCACCGTCTTCAACCTGCTCGGACCCCTCGCGAACCCGATCGCGCCGGAGGTCCAGATCATCGGCGTCGGCGCGCGGGAATACCTACGTCCGATGGCTGACGCGCTCGCCGCGCTCCACGTGACGAAGGGCCTGGTCGTCCATTCGCGCGACGGCATGGACGAGCTGAGCGCGTCGGCGCCGACCGACGGCGTGCTGATCGACGGCCAGAAGCTCGTGGAAACGGTGATCGACCCGCAGGATCTCGGGATCACCGCCGACCCGGCCGACCTGCGCGGCGGCGATCCGCAAGAAAACCTCCAGATCTTAAGCGCGTTCCTCGCCGGCGACCCCGGCCGCGCGGGATTGCGCGACGCCATCGCCTTGAACGCGGGCGCCCTGATCTGGCTCACCGGCAGCGCGCCGACCCTTGGCGCCGGCCTTGGCGTCGCCCGCGACGTCGTCCGGTCGGGCGCGGCGAAGGCGCACTTCGCCCGGTGGATCAGCCTCGCGCGCGCTCTAGCGGACGGGCCGAAGACGTGAGCGACATCCTGGCGAAGATCCTCGCGAACAAGGCGGAGGAGGTGGCCGCGGCGAAAGCGCGGGTGCCCCAGGCCGCGGTCGAGAAGGCGGCGAAGAAAACGCGGCCAGCGCGCGATTTTCTCGCGGCGCTCACCGCGGCGGGGCCCGGCAACGGCGCCCGCGTGATCGCCGAATGCAAACAAAAATCGCCGAGTCGGGGCGTCATGGTCTTGGACTACGACCCCGTGCGCCTCGCCCGCGCCTATGAGAAGGGCGGCGCCGCCGCGATCTCGGTCCTCACCGACGAGGTCTTCTTCGGCGGCGCGCTGGCGCACCTGGCCGCGGTCGCGGCGGCGGTCGCGGTCCCGGTCCTGCGCAAGGACTTCATCATCGACCCCTATCAGATCTTCGAGGCCCGGGCGCACGGCGCCGACACGTTCCTGCTCCTGGCGGGGCCGCTCGATACGCGCCAGCTCGACGACCTCATAGGACTCGGCCGGACGCTCGACATGGAGCCGCTCATCGAAAGCCACACCGCCGCCGAGCTGGAGCTGGCACGCGCCTCGAAGGGAAAAATTTTCGGTATCAATAATCGCGACTTGAAGACCTTCGCGATCGACCTCGCGAACGCCCGCGGGCTGCTCGCCGAGGCCCGGCGCGGCGATCCCGACCGGGTCGTCGTCTGCGAGTCGGGCATCAAATCCCGCAATGACATTGAGGTAATGGCCGCGGTCGGATATAAGGCATTCCTAATCGGGGAATCCCTCGCAACTCACTCGGATCCCGAGGCCGGCCTCCAAGATCTCCTGTCTTTGCGCTCGAACTGAAGGTCTGTCGAGAAATGGTCGGCTGCTAGGCGCCGACCGGAGCCGAACCCGGAGTTTACGTCGCGTAAATGAGGATTTCGGCGATGGTCGGCAACGACGCAGACGGCCGTATATCGACAGACTTTGAGCCCTCCGCCGCCGGCCTCCGAGCAAGCTGCCGCTTCCAGGAGACGCACTCGCCATGTCCGACGCCGGAAAGCCAGATCTCTACAAGCAAGCGGGCGTCGACGTCGAAAAAGGCGACCGCCTCGTCGACTGGTTGCTCACCGAAGACTCCGGGAAGGGCGCCAACAAGCTCGGCGCCACGGTGTCAGGGATCGGCGGCTTCGCCGCACTCTTCCGCCCCAACTTCAAGGGCATGGAAGACCCGCTGCTGGTGACCGGCACCGACGGCGTCGGCACCAAGGTGCTCCTCGGCCTCGAGTCCGGCCGCCTCGAGGGCCTGGGCCAGGACTTGGTCGCGATGTGCGTCAACGACCTCTATACGATCGGCGCGCGCCCGCTCTTCTTCCTCGACTACTACGCGACCGGAACCCTCGACGAAAACCAGTTCAAGGCCGTCCTCACGGGCATCCGCAAAGCCTGCCGCTCGTGCGACGCCGCGCTGCTCGGCGGCGAGACCGCGGAGCTTCCCGGGCTCTATGCGACGGGCCATTTCGATCTGGCCGGCTTCGTCGTCGGCGTCGTCGACGGCAAGAAGGCCCTCGGCCCCGACCGCGTCCAGGAGGGCGACGTGCTGTTCAGCCTCGCCTCGAGCGGTTTCCACAGCAACGGCTACTCGCTGGTCCGCCACTGGCTCGCCGCCGCCAAGGTCGCGCCGAACGCCGCGCTCCTCGAAACGCTGATGATTCCCACCAAAATCTACTGCGAGGTGCCGCCGCTGGTCGACGCGCTCGGACCGGCGAAATTCCACGCCTTGGCCAACATCACCGGCGGCGGCATCTCGGGGAACCTGCCGCGCGTGCTCCCGCCGAACACCGTCGCCGTCGTCGAGGCCGCGAAGATCCCGACGCCCGACTGGATGCGCGCGTTCATCGAGAGCCACGGTACGACGTCGCTGGCGCAGGAAGCCGTCTTCAACCTCGGCGTCGGCATGATCGCCGTCGTCGCCGCGGTCGCCGCCGGAGCCTTCGC
>JAYVWD010000090.1:0-1904 GCA_043786345.1 Pseudomonadota bacterium | reverse complement strand
CTGCCGATCCGGATCGTCTCGCCGGGCGCGACCGAGAACGTCCGCCCCGCGAGCGGTCCCGTCTTGAATGCCAGGGTGCAGCGTGGCCGCATCGCTCAGCGCCTTTCCTGGCGCGGCGCCCAGCGGGCTTCGCTCGCCACGGCGGCGCTGCCGGAGTCCCTTGCGGACGGCGCTTGCGCTTGGCCGGCGTCAGAGCGCATCTCGAGGCGCAGCTTGCGCTCGCCGATCTGGAGCACGTAGCCGGCGCCCAGCAGGCGCGCCTCGGTCACGGGCCAGCCGTTGACGCGGTCGACGCCGGCCCCCCGGCGCGGCGTGTAGAGGACACGGTTCCCTTCGACCGTGATGACCCCGTGCCGGTGCCAGGCGACGCCCCGGCCGCCCAAGGCAACGGGCGACGTCGGCGCGCGGCCGATCGAGCTGTCGCCCGGGCGGAGCGCCAGGGTTCGGCCGGCCATCGGGCCGTCGAGGACCACGAGGCGCGCGGCGACGTCGGACGCGCGGAAGGGGCAGCGCTTGTGGGTCTTGTCGACGAGCCGCCCGCAGGCGTTGCACTCGGCGTTTTTGAGGCGTCGGCGCGCCCAGGCTCCGGCGAGGACCAGGACCGTGAGCCCCACGACGGCACCGGCCGCGTAGGGAAGTGGCGACGCGGGCGGCACCGGGGGCGGGACCGGCTCGCGCTCGTTGAGCTCGGGGATCGTCGCCGTCATTTTGAACGGGGCGGCGCGCAGCGCTTGCCCGTTGTAGCCGACGACGAGCGAGATCGTGAGCGGCTGGGCCGTCTTCGGCACGTCCGGCAACTCGACGTCGAGCGTGTACTCGCCGTTGAGGTTCGCCGCGATGTTGCTCAAGGCCGCCGCCACGTCGATCGGGCTCTTGATGCGTTGGTTGAAGCCGCTGCCGCCCGTCGTCGCTCCCAGCGCATTGGTCCAGGTGATCTCGAACACCCGCACGCCGAGGGCGGCGAGCTTCGCGGCGCAGCCCGCATCGGGCGCCTCGCCCGCGAGGCGGTCGACGCCGACGATGACGGCGACCTTCTGGTCGTTCGGCTGGAAGTCGCCCAGGTCCCAGCCGGCGAAGCGCTCCGCCGCGAAACAGAGGCCGTCGGCGCGCGCGAAGCCGTCGGCGTCCGCCTGGGCGTCGAGGATGGCGCGCTGGAAGAGGACGATGTTCTCCGCCCCGTCCGGCGACGACTCGCCAACTAGATCAATTGGTTGCTTTCCTTCGCCGCCGCTCACCCCGACCGCGAGGAAGCGGCTCGGGAGCTTCGGGAGGAAGTCGGCGAGCGACGACCGAAGCTCTTGCGGCGCCGTCGCCTGTTTCAGCGCGCCGCCATAGAACGCCATCACCATCGCGCGCCGGGCGTTGCCGGGCGCCGAGCCGACCGTCATCAGCGAGCGAATGTCCGCGCCTTGAGGGGCGCCGCTTAGCTCGACCTGCAGGCTTTCCCGGCCGATCGTCGTGAGCGGATAGCGCACGTCGAGCTCTTGCTCGAACGCCGAGAACGTGATCCGCGCCACCCGGTCGCCCAGGTACTCGACGTGGCGCACCTCGGCGCCGCGCCGGATGTCGGCGCGGGCCGCCGCCGGCGCCAGACCGAAGGCCGCGACGAGCGCGAGGCAGGCGACGATGGCGCGCGTCACAGGCATTTGAAGCAGAACTCCGCGCCGTTGATCGTGAGCCGCGCGGAGTCGCGCAAGACCTCGCCGGGATGCGCGGTCCGGCCGTCGACCGTGACCGCGACGCCGCTATTCGTGGAGGTGAGCTTCGTCTCGCGCAAGTCGCAGAGGATGCGGCAGGCCTCCGGCGGCAAGGACTTTTCCGCGACGGTAACCTCGATGCCGTGGCCGCTGCCGACGCGGTTTTCGCCGTTCACGAGGCGCCAGTCCTGCCCCGCGGCGGCTCCC
>JAYVWD010000089.1:0-5755 GCA_043786345.1 Pseudomonadota bacterium | reverse complement strand
GTTTTAATGCAGCTTTCCGGCCTGGATGCGGAAAAACTCAAGCAAGACGAGTACGACTGGATCAAGGTCGCGCGCATCCTCTCGGCCCAGGGCGTCTTCGTGCCCGAGGTGATCACGACGCTCCGCGACAATGCCGCGATCGTCATCCAGGACTACGGCGACGTGATGCTCGAGGGCCAGGTGCACGCGCTCGCGGCGAACGGCGAGTGGGCGACGATCCGCGAACTGTACCGGCGCTGCTCCGGGATCGTGGCGCAATTCCTCAAGGTGCGCCCCGACGCGACGGCGGTCTGGTGCCAGCGTTCCTTCGATGAGGTGCGTTACGTCTGGGAGCTCAACTTCTTCCAGAAGAAGTACCTGCAGGAGGCGGCGGGAATCACCTTCTCGAAGGGGGAGCAGGATGCCTTCGCTCGCGAGGTCCCTGCGCTCGCAAAGGTGCTCGCGGCCCAGAGCCACTACTTCGTTCACCGGGATTTCCACTCGCGCAACATCATGGCGCAGGCGAGCAAGCTCGCGATCATCGACTTTCAGGACGCTCGCCTCGGGGCGCCGGCCTATGACCTCGTGTCGCTCTGCTTCGATTCTTACGTCCCGTTTTCCGGAGCCTTCCGGATGCAGCTGCTCGAGGACGGGCTCGGCATCATCGGCGTGGATGTCGCGAATACTTGGAGACCGGTGCTTTTGCAGCGTCAAATCAAGGCGATCGGTTCGTTCGGCTACCTGACCGTCGACAAGCATCGCGGCGATTATCTGAGATACGTCGACCCGGCGCTGCGCACGCTCGAGGACGTCGGGGTCCAGGACGAGCGCTGGCCGTTCCTCTCCGGCGAACTTCTGACGAAGATCCGGCGGAAGCTCCAGGGATGAGTGGGGCCAAGGGACTCGTGCTCGCGGCCGGGCTCGGCACGCGGCTTCGGCCGCTGACGACGCTCTATCCGAAGCCTCTGATCCCGTTTCTGGGATCCACGCCGCTCGAGATCGCGCTCGGACGGCTCGCCGCGGCGGGGATCGCCGACGTGGCCGTCAACTCGCACTATCTGCCCGAGCAGGTCACGACGGCCATGGCGCGCAACCCGTTCAGCCAAAGGCTCGTGCAAAGTCATGAGCCGGAGCTCCTGGGGACGGGCGGCGCCTACAATCCACTGCGAGAGTGGCTTGGGGACGACGATCTGGTCGTGCTCAACGGCGACACCGTCAGCGACGTCGCCCTCGCCCCGCTCCTCGCACACCACCGGAGCGGCGGGTTCGCCGCCACCATGGCCTTGCTGCCCGCTGTCATCGCCGGGGAAAAGGCGGTCTACCACCGGGCCGGCGCCGCCGTCGCCCTCGGGAAGAACCTCACGCCAGCCCAATCCGGCGGCGGTGCGGCGGCGAACTTCGCTTGCATTCACATCCTGACGAAACGGTTTTTGGATTTGATGCCAAAAGTGGGCGTCGTCGACGTCATCAAGCAGGGTTACGAGGTGGCGTTCGCCGCCGGCATCCCGATCGGCGCCGCTCTGCACCACGGCATGTGGCACGACCTCCGCGACCCGCAGTTCTACTGGCTCGCGCTCATCGACGTCATGGCCAGGAGCGGCCTCCGGAACTTCGTCGCCCGGGGCGCCGAGGTCGACGGCACGGCTAGGCTCGGCGCGAACGTCGTCGTCGAGCACGGGGCCCGTATCGAGAGCGGCGCGCAGGTCGAGAACGCGGTGATCCTGCCCGGCGCGGTCGTCCGGAAAAATCAGACGGTGGAGCGTCAAATCGTCTTGCCGATGCCGCATCCCGCGATCCTGATCAAGGGCTGAGTGGGCAGTTTTTGCCTGCTCAAAGCCGTTTTGATTGATCAAGCGGGTGTCTAGGCGCCTGGGGATTTGCTTCGTGGTATCGGGGTGATCCGGTGTGTACAGGGGACGGGAGAGGCGGGGTGTCTATACAAGGGCGGCGGGGCGGGCGGGGGTTAGGATTGAAGCGACAGGTCTTGTAAGGTCTGCTCTCTACCAGCGAATCACCGGATCGTCAGTCTTGGCATGGCCGTGCGGGACTGGGGATCTCTAGCTTCGCAAGACGGGTGACTTTTCAAGACATCGTCGCTTTCATCAGGTTTCAAACGGAGAGTCGGTCTTTCTGGTTACGTCGTCTCGGTTCTTGGGAAACCTCATCAGAATCACGTCTCATGCTGGTGCTCGTACCAATCAGAGCGTCTGATGCCGGGACTTGGTTGGAGCGTTCGGGATCAGTTGTAAACGGACAGTTGGCTGTTGATCGAGTCGAAGCCGCTGTATTGGTTCTGGCTACCTGCCAGGAGGACACTGTTGGAAGAGAGTTTCGAGGCCTTCGCTTTCGAGGCCACGTTGTTCTTGGAAACCGCCTTGGAACCCTTGACCGCGGACTTGCTGGTGGTGAGGTTTTTCGCGTTGTCTTTGACCGTGGGAACCTTCGCGTACGTCGCCATCTCGGCCTGGATCTTGTTGAGGGCTGCTGCCGCTGCGCCTTGCGCCACGTAGTAGACCGTGGAGCCTGGGGGAATGATGTCTGGGTTGTCGATCCGGTCGTTTTCGCGCCACAGGGCGCGCCAGGCGTTGGGGTTGCCATAGACGCGTTTCGCGATCGAAGCGAGGGTGTCGCCTTGCTTCACCTGCTCTTCAGAACGCTGGACGGCCTCGTAGGCGGTTGCGAAGGGGACGGCGGCGTCGTCAAGGGTGTAATAAACGAGGTCACCGGGGAAGATCCGGCTTGGGTTGGGGAGTTGGCTGAGCGTCGCGAGCTCGTTCCAGCGGCTGCCGGAACCGTAGATCTTGGCCGAAATTTTCGCCAGGGTATCGCCCTTTTGAACGACGTAGATCATTTTCGAGCCAGCTTCAGGAAGGCCCTTGCCAGCGGGGGTGCCGCCCGGTTGGAATGGTGGGGGAGCAGCCACTTCAGCTGCTGGTTTGGCGTCCGCCAGCGCGTTGGCTGGCGGTGGTGGGGTGTTGGCTGCTGGGGTGTTCGCCGGGGCGTCTTGAGCGAGCGGCGCGGCATTGCTGCCAGAGCCGGCGGTGTCGCCGGTTCCTTGACCGTTCATCTCCTGAATGATGTCCTGAAGGTCGTTTTCGGTAGAGTTGCCGCTACCGGCGTCAGCGGTGTTGCCGCTGCCGTCTTCGTCGCCGGAAGCGTTATTGTCGCCCCCAGAGTTGTTGTCGCCGCCGGAATTGTCGTCTCCGGCTGCTTGGTTATCTCCGCTGCCTCCTCCATCCTCGCCTCCAGCATTGTCGTCGGCTCCTACCGCCTCATCTGCTTGTTGGTCACCGGAGCACGCCGGTAAACCGAGCAGGATGAGGAAGTAGAGAGCCAGCGCAGCAAAAAGCTGCCTGCCTCCGAACCTCATTCCATTCCTCCAAACAAAACGTTTAATGAATCCCGCACGCCACTTCGGTCGCGCGGAATCCCACCTTTAGGTATTTGAGGACGATTCCAGCAACGCCGCAACGGGCAATGTTTTCCAGACTTCAGCGCCTCAAAGTGCCTTCTCACCGCGGCGTTTGGTCACATCACCTCGGTGTTGGCCTTGATTCCCAAGGCGTTCCGGGTGTGACGAAGCGCGGTGATTGTCCATCGACTAGACACCTGCTCACCGGCAAAAGCAGCGGGAAAATCGTCTTGAATCAGGGGCTTGGGGCGGGGTTCGGGCAGGGCATGGAACTTGCTCGATCAGGCCTGATCGTCCGTGGTGAGGAAGTCCCTATGTCGCCGCTGCTTTGGGCCGTTTTTTCGGGAATTCTCTTGGTCGCGCTCCTGAGCGCGCTGAGCAACCGATTTGCGCCCTTGAAACAAAGCTATTATTTCGGGGTCGCGGCCTGGGGCAACTGGCTGCCGGTGCTGGCGACCGGTCTGTATCTGGCCCTGCTCGTCGTCAACCTCGCCTCGGCCGGCGACCTCGCCGACCACGCTTTGAGCCTCGGCCGCGTCCTCAACCTTTTCGAGATGATCTTTCTACTGATGGTCGGTCCCCTCTTCCTGACCCGCTGGGGCAACCTCGTTGCGGCCGGCGTCCTCGTATACTTTGCCGAGCGCCTCATGATGCAGGCGAGCGACCCGGTGGCGGCGACCAACTTCGCCGCCTCGCACCTGGTGCTCGCGGCGACGACCGTCGTCGCGGTCCTCGGCGACAAGATGCCCTGGCTGGCGGGCGACCGCATCCAAGGCACCGCGCACAAGCTCCGGGAGATCCTCCTGATCTTCCTCTGCGTCGGCGCCCTCGGGGTGACGGCCACCGGCATGATCAAGTACGTGGGCTTCGCCCGCTGGTTCAACGGCGCCTTTGGTGCGGCGCTGCCGCCCTTGATGATGCTCGGGGTCCTGACGGCGATCTTCATCGCCTGGCTGAGCGTCGCGCTCGGATTTACCCGGCACTTCATGATGCCCCTCGTGACCCTGCCGTCCGTGCTCGTTTTGGCGTACATCACCGCGTGGCCAAGCCTGCTGATGATCGTTCCTTTCATCGCGAGCTTGGCCCTTTCGCTAGCCTCCGCCGACCGCCGCGCGACCCAGGGTCGCCGCCAGACCGCTTACCGCCAAACCGTGGTCCTGAGCCGCTGACGGTTTGACGCGCGGCGTTTTTGGGCGGTATTCTGGAAGTACGGTGGGTCAAAGTGGGGGATTGTGGGGGACACGCACTCGCGTGGTCTTCGCGGACTCCCAGCCTCCTCCCCAGCCTCGTTTCTTCCACTCCCTCAATTGTATACGAGAATGCGTTGTTTCAAGGGCGCTTCGAACACACGCTCGACGACAAAGGACGGCTGGCCATTCCGTCGCCTTTCCGTAAGCGTTTGCTCGGAAGCGACGAGTCGCAGGCGGAAGTCACCGTAGTCGTTACGATCTCGGACCAATGCCTGGCGGCGTACGCGCTGCCGGAGTGGGAACAAAAGCTGACGCATATCGCGAAGCTCAACCAGTTCGATCCCAAGGTGATGGCGTTCAAGCGGATTTTCGTGGGCTGCGCGCAGGAGTGCCCGATCGACAAGGCCGGCCGCATCCTCGTGCCGGCGGACCTCCGCCGCGACGCGCAAATCGAAAAAGACGCGGTTATCCTCGGTCAAATCGAGAAGTTCGAAATTTGGAGCCTAGAGCGGTGGCAGAAGACTTTCAACAACCTGACGGACCAAGTCGGGAGCATCTTTGCGTCGCTGGCGCAAAGCGGAATCCAGATCTGAACGTGGCGGCCGCACCCCATACCAGCGTCCTGCTGGCGGAGTCGATCGCCGCGATGGCGCTGAGGCACGGGGACGTGGCCGTGGATTGCACGGTCGGGGCCGGAGGGCATACGGAGGCGATGTTGGCGGCGGTGGGCGACAGCGGCAGAGTGATCGGGATCGACCGCGACCAGAGCGCGCTCGACCTCGTCGGCGCGCGCCTCGCGGCGGTCGTCCAGGCCGGGCGCCTCATCCTCGTGAAATCCGCCTTCGCCGACGTCGCGGCGGCCTTGACCGACTTGGGACTCCACGGAAAAGTCCGCGCCATCCTCGCCGACATCGGCGTCTCTAGCATGCACCTCGACCAGGCGGCGCGCGGGTTTTCCTTTATGAACGACGGCCCGCTCGACATGCGCATGGATCAGAGCTCGGGCCGCTCGGCGGCAGAGCTCGTCGCCGAAGAGCCGAAGGAAGAGCTCGCCCGGATCTTCTACCGTTACGGCGAGGAGCCCATGGGGCGCCGCGTCGCCGAGTTCATCGTGCGGGCACGGGTCGAGAAGCCGATCACGACGACCCTCGAGCTCGCGGCGATCGTAACCAAG
>JAYVWD010000088.1:0-3156 GCA_043786345.1 Pseudomonadota bacterium | reverse complement strand
CTTTGCGCCAGAGCACGACATAACGGTAAGGGCCCGCCGCGTCCCAGCCGAGCGTCACGGCCGTGCCGGCGGCCTCGTCCACGAGGCGCGCCTCGGGCGTGGCGTGGTCGGCCAGGATCACGTTCGCCGTCAGCGGCGAGGCGAGGGGGATGCCGCCGGCCGCCGCGTCCGGCGCCGTCAGCGGCGAGACTTTGCCGGCGCCGCCGGCGTTCGTCACGGCGACCTGCGTCGCGGCGTGGGTGACGAGGCGGCCGCCGCTCCGGGCGGCCGGCGGCAGGCGAAAATAGGGGTGGAGCCCGAGCGCGACCGGCATCGCCCCCGACGTGCCGGTGTGCCGTGCCGTCAGCTCGACGCCAAGCGCGGCCTCCGTCAGGCTGATCCGCGCGGTGAGCTCGAACGCGAACGGGTAGAGCCGGTGCGTCGCCGGGGTGTCCACGAGCTTTAGGGTCACGTCGGCCCCGGTCTGCGCGGCGACGGTCCACGGCAATCCATAGGCGAAACCGTGGATCGGCATCGTGCGCACGGCGCCGTCCAATTCGTAGCGGAACGGTTGCCCGTCGTGAAAGACCCGCCCCGCGAAGGGAAAGAGCACCGGCAGGCCGCCGCCCGGCCAGCCGCTTTCCGCCGTGGCGAAGTCGGGCGGCATCCAGAGCACCTCGGCGGGCTTGCCGCCGGGAGCCAGGGCGAGCTGCGAGACGAGCCCGCCGCGCCCGGGGAGAACCGTGGCCGACGCGCCGCCGCTCGCCAGTCGCAATCCGTTCATGAGCCCTCCGCCATCAGGTAAAATGGCGGCGCTCGCGCCCGCCGAAGCCGCCGAGGTACGCCGCCTGCGCGCGCGCGAAGGTGACCTCGCCGGCGCGAAACTGGTCCTGGACCTTTTGGCGGAAGACCGCCGCGGGACCGGCCAGGTACTCGTCGAGCGCCGCCTGGTTGCGGAACAGGTATTCGTTGCGCAGCGTGTGCTCGCCCTCGCGCAGCACGTCGAAGTGCTGGCAGCCGCGAATGCCGAGCAGGTCGGCGCCATGCTCGTAGCGCATCCAATGCGCGAAGCGCTCGAGGACCTCCGGCGTCGTCGCGGTCGCCCGCACCTCATAGCGTACCGGCCCGCCGCCGTCGCGGGCGACCGCGTTCGCGAGCTGCCAGAGGTCCGAGACCAGCTCCAGCTCGCCGGCCGCCGCCGCCGTTTGCATGGCGAGCGGGTCCTCGATGCCCTGGCGGGGCATGCAGACGATGCGCGCCCCGGCGGCCCGCGCCGCCGGAATCCACGGCTCGCGCGCCGGCGCCGCGCTGACGTGGAGCCAGGCTTCGGCCGGGACCCCGGCCTTGCGCCGGACCTCGTCGGGCCCGGCCGCGGCCGCGCCAAAGACCACGTCATGCTGAAAGCCGGCGCGAAGCTCGAGCGCGCGCAGCGCCGCGAGGGCCCGCGGGTCGTCGGGGCGGTCGAGCACGGCGGCGACGAGCGTCATCCGGCGAAGGTGCTGCAGCACGCGGGCATCGGCGAACGGCAGCCCGCGCCCGTCGCAGAGGACGGCGAAGGGATCGAAGCTCAGGAGCTGCACTGATCTGGTCGCCACGGCCGCGCCTCCGTACCCCAAGACCCCGGAAGATCTAGAGTAAAGCACTGTGCTCGGCGGCTGTCGACGGCGATTCCGGCGCCGCTCAGCGCGCCAGCGCCCGGAAGAGCCCGTCGGCCGTCGCCCGGCCGAGGGTCGAGCCCACCTCGAGCAGCGCCCGCCCCGACCAATACATCAGCTGGCCGCAGTCGTAGCAGTTGAACGCGCCCATCGCCACGCCGTCGCCGGAAGACGAGCTCGCGAGCGGCCGCGGATAGAACGTCATCGCCAGCCCGGCTTGCTGCAGATAGACGTGCCGGCCCATGCTCTCGGCCGCGGTGAAGTTACCGTCGATGAGCAGCGGCTCGACGGCGCCGGTGAGCTTGACGTCCATCCAGTCGCTCTTGTAGAGCGCGAAGCCGAGCCCGGCCTTGCCCCCGACCAGGCCGTGATGATGCGTCGAGCGCCGGCCGTCCCAGTCGTCGCCGTCGTCGGCGCCCGCGCGGTTCCGCCGGTCGTTCATGCTGCCGCCGAGTACGCCCGCCCAGAGCGTCAGGCGCCGGTACTGCCAGCTCGCGGTCGCGCCGAGCGCCTCGCCCGACCAGTCGCGGGAGGCGCGGCCGCCGCGGCTCAGGCCGCGGAAATCGAGGCTCTGGCCCGTAAGGGCCAACCCGAGGCCGTTGCCCGCGCGCCAGCCGAGCTCGAGCTCGGCCAGGCCCGCCGAGAACCCCGGCGCCTTGCGCCGCGCCTCCGCGTCCGCGAGCATCGTCGCCGTCGCCGCGGTTCCCCCGCCGAGGCCGACGCCGAAGAAGGCGCCGGGATCGCTCGTCGCCTCCGCCCGCGCCGTCGCCGCGGTCAAGGCCGTCCCGAACACCAGCGCCGCCCCGTAGCCCCGCCCGCGTCTCGTCGCCATGCCGTCGCCTCGTGCGCTTTTTCGCGTTTTCCCCTGGAATCCCGGACCTTGAGGACACCGAAATGCAAACGCGAGGCCAAGGCCCCAAGCCCCCTTTCACCCGGAAAGGACGGCGGAAATCCGCTTTTCCACCCGGCCGGCCTGTGCCCGATCGTGCACGCATGTGCCGGATCGCCCGGCTGGGGCAGCGCTCAAGTCCCGAAAAAAACACGGATCCTCTCCTTTTTTAGAGCTTTTTCTAATCTGCCCGCCGGCCCGGCCGAAGACCCGGATGGACCCTCAATGAGGCTTACCCGCTCGTGCAACTGGTGCCCAACGACATCCCTGGTCCGTCCCCCGCCGAGGCCGCCGCTCCGGATCGCTGGTATCACGCGCGCGGCGACACGCCCGCCGGCCCGGTGACCTTCGCCGCGCTGCAGGCCCTCGCGGCGAGCGGCGCGCTCCAGCCCGGTGACCGGGTCTGGACCCCTCAGCATCCGGAATGGGCCTTGGCCGAATCCGTCGCCGGTCTGCTCGACGGGGGGCTGCCGGTGCGCCGGCCGGCGCGGGCATCGCCGCTCGCGGTGGCGTCCGACGCCCTGCCGCTGCTGATCCTGGCCGGCATCATCCTGTGCTTCCTGGTCTACTTCGGGCGGGCGGTTCCCGCGACGCCGCACGCCGCGAAGCTGCTCGACCGCGCCCCGGACGCCG
>JAYVWD010000087.1:0-7841 GCA_043786345.1 Pseudomonadota bacterium | reverse complement strand
AGGGCCCCAAGCGCCAACATCTGCAGCGACGGCTTGCCGTCGAGGCGGCGCAGCAGCGGCCCGAAGAGCCGGCCGGTAAGGGCGCTCGCCGCCGCCGTCAGGACGCCGCCGCGCCCGACGAAGACCAGCGCCGCGGCGACGAACAGCAGGTGCGCGAACGCGACCGCGAGCGCCGAGCCGAGCGCCGCGAGCGGCGCCGCGATGCCGGCGCCGACACCGCCCGCGAGGGCGCCAACCGCCGGATATGAGAGCGCCCGCCCGGCGTTATAGAGCCAGATGCCCGGGCGCCGAAATCCCGCGCCGGTCCCGAGCCGCGCGCAGACGAGCGGGCCACACATCGCGGCGCAGTGGAGCGATGCCAGGAAACTGTACGAGAAGATCGCGGCGAAACCCGCGAGCAACAACGGATCCGCGCTGGCGAGCGCGGTGGGGAGCGAGTGAACGTGGTGCAGCGGGTGATCCACATGGCCCAAGGCGATGGTGCGGGAGCGATGACCGCGCCCGCGGTCGCCTGCGCGCATTGTGGCACACTCACGGACACGCCGCGACGCGAAAGGTATTGCTGCGAGGGCTGCGCCGTGGCGCACGGCCTGATCCTTACATTGGGACTCGGCGCCTTCTACACGCTCCCGGTGCGCCGGGCGGCCGCGCCGGTGGCGACGGCGACCGCGCGCCTTTCGCCGGAAGACTTCGCCTCCCCGGCCTTTCTCACGGAATTCACCGCGCCGCTCGGCGACGGCCGGCGGCGCGCCACGCTCGCGCTCAGCGCGCTGCGGTGCTATGCGTGCGTCTGGCTTTGCGAAGGGGCGATGCGGCGCGTGGCGCCGGAAGCCGCCTTCGACGTCAACCTCGAGACCGGCGTCGCGACGGTGGCCTTCGATCCCGTGAAGACGTCGCTCGGTGTGCTGGCCGACACCCTGACCCGGCTGGGGTACGCGCCCGTCCCCTTGGCGCCTGGGGCGCTCCCGCCGCCCCGCGACGACCTGCTCCGCCTCGGCGTCGCGGCGTTCTGCACGCTCAACGTCATGTCGTTCTCCGCCGCCGACTACCTGGCGGGGCCGGGGGGCCTCGAGATCGGCCTTTGGCAGCTCTTCCGCTGGCTCGGGCTCGCGCTCGCGACGTTCGCGTTCTTTTACGCGGCACGCCCTCTGCTCGTCGGCGCGTGGCGGGCGGCGGTCGCCCGGCGCGTCGTGATCGACCAGCCGCTCGTGCTCGCGATGCTGAGCGCCTATGGGTTCTCGGCCTACGACACGGTCCGCGGCGCCGGTCCCGTCTACTTCGACTCGGTCGTCGCCGTCCTCGCGCTCGTGCTCGCCGGCCGGTACCTCCAGACCCGGCTTTTCCTGCGCGTGGAACGCAGCCTCGGCCGCTCGTTCGACCCCTCCGAGGACCTGGCGCGCCTCGTGACGGACGACGGCGTGCGCCTCGCCCCGCTGCGCGACCTGCTGGCGGGTCAGGCCTTCATGGTGCCGCCCGGGGCGCTGGTGCCCGCGGACGCGGTCGTCACGTCCGGGGGCGGCGAGGTCAGCCGCGCCCCGCTGACGGGCGAGCCGAAGCCCGTGACGCTCCGCAAGGGCGACGCGGTCTCCGGCGGCGTCCTCAACGGTCCGACGGTGCTCTATTGCACGGCGACCGCGGACGCCCTCTCCTGCTATGCGCGACGCGCCCGCGTGCTCGCGCGGCGCATGATGGACGAAAAAGGGCGGATGAGCGCCCTCTGCGACCGCCTGGCCGCCGCCTTCTTCGGGCTGACGCTGGCGGTGGCCGCGGCCGCCTTTTTCGCCGTGGTGCGGGACGACCCCGCGATGGCCGTGACGCGCGCCGTCGCCGTCCTCCTCGTCGCCTGCCCCTGCGTGTTCGGCTTCGCGGCGCCGCTCGCGTTCGCGACATGCGCCGCGCGCGGGCTCGAGCGGGGCGTCGTTTTCCGGTCGCAACGCGCCGTCGAGCAGCTCGCCGCCGCCCGGCGCTTCGTGTTCGACAAGACTGGCACGCTCACGCTCGGTCGGCCGCAAGTCGTGGAAAGCCATTGGTTCCTTCCGGCCCTCGCGGCGACCGGCCTCGCGCAGGACGAGGTCCTCGCGGCCCTCGTGGAGTCCCGCGGCCTCAGCGACCACCATGCCGCCCGCGCGGTCGCGGCGTGGGCGGAGCCCTCGCCTCCGGGCGCGGCCCGGCCCGGGCTCGAAGCGGCGGCGGTAGAGCAGTTCGGCGCCGGTGTGACCTTCGCGCTCGTCGGCGGCCCGACGCTCACCTTGGGGAAAAAGAGCCATTGCGCGCGCGGCGGCGTCGACGACGGGCTGACCTGGCTCGGCATCGACGGCCACCTCGTGGCCTCGTTCGGCATGGACGACACCTTGATGCCCGATGCCCGCGGCGTCATCGATTGGTTGCAGGCAACGGGCGCCGCGATCTCGATCAGCAGCGGCGACCAAGAGGGCCGCACGCAAGCCGTTGCCGCCGCCCTCGGCCTCGCCCCGGAAGCCGCCGAAGCGGGCCGTTCCCCGGCGGGCAAGGCCCTCGGCGTGCGCCGGCTCAAAGCGCAGGGCGCGGTCGCGATGGTCGGCAACGGGGTCAACGACGCCGTCGCGCTCGGCGAGGCGCCGGTCGGCGTCGCCGTGTGCGGCGCGATGCAGGCCGCACGCGAGGCGGCGGACGTGTGCCTGACGCGGCCGGGTCTCGCGCCGCTGCGGATCGCCGTCGCCATGAGCCGCGCGGCGACCCGGGCCCTCCGGCGCAGCTTTTGCTTCGCCAGCGCTTACAACCTGATGGCGATGTCGCTCGCGGCGACCGGCCACGTGACGCCGCTCGTCGCCGCCCTCCTCATGCCGGTCAACTCCCTCGTGGTCACCCTGATCACGACGCGTTGGCGCGACGGGGCGGCCGCATGACGGTTTTATTCCTGCTCGTCGGGGTGAGCCTCGCGATGGCGACCGGCGCTTTGGTCGCGTTCGCCTGGTGCGTGCGCGACGGGCAATTGGACGATCTCGCGGCGCCGGGCGCGCGGATCCTGATCGATACCGGGGAGGACGGGGCTTTATGAGTGAGCGGGTCGGGTCAATTACGGTCACGTACGACGACGTCTCGTCGCGGCGGTTTCTATGGGCGACGATGATCTGGGGGATCGTCGGCATGGCGGTCGGGGCGCTCTGCGCCCTTCAGCTCGCGTGGTGGCCCGCCAACGGCGGGTATGCGTGGCTCACCTTCGGCCGGATCCGGCCCTTGCACACGAACGCGGTCATCTTCGCCTTCGCGGGCAACGCCTTCTTCACGGCGCTCTATTACTCGCTCCAGCGTCTGCTCAAGACGCGCATGTGGTCGGACAAGCTCTCCGCGGTCCATTTCTGGGGCTGGCAGGCGATCATCGTCTCGGCCGCGATCTCCTTGCCGCTCGGGTTCACCCAGGGGAAGGAATACGCCGAGCTCGAGTGGCCGATCGACATAGGGGTCGCCGTCGTCTGGATCGTGATGGCCGTCAACGTCTTCGGGACGCTGGCGGTGCGCAACGTCCGGCATCTTTACGTCGCGATCTGGTTTTACCTCGCCTCGATCCTGACGATCGCGGTGCTCCACGTCGTCAATTCGCTCGCGCTGCCCGTGAGCTTCGGCAAAAGCTACTCGGTCTACGCCGGCGTGCAGGACGCGCTCGTGCAGTGGTGGTACGGCCACAACGCCGTCGGCTTCCTGCTGACCACGCCGTTTCTCGGGATGATGTACTACTTCGTCCCGAAGGCCGCCGGGCGTCCCGTCTACTCGTACCGGCTCTCGATCGTCCACTTTTGGTCGCTCGTCTTCCTCTACATCTGGGCGGGCCCGCACCACCTCCTTTACACGTCGCTCCCGGAATGGGCGCAGTCGCTCGGCATGGTCTTCAGCATCATGCTGATCGCGCCGTCCTGGGGCGGGATGTTGAACGGCCTGCTCACGCTGCGCGGCGCCTGGGACAAGGTCCGGACGGACACGGTCCTGCGCTTCTTCGTCGTCGCGATCACGTTCTACGGGATGGCGACGCTCGAGGGGCCGTTGCTCTCGATCAAGTCCCTGAACCTTTACACCCACTACACCGACTGGACGATCGCCCACGTGCACGGCGGCGCGCTCGGCTGGGTCGGCGGCATGATCTTCGGCATGACCTACTACCTGGCGCCGCGGCTCTTCGGAGCGCCGCTGCACAGCGCGCGCCTCGCGAACGCCCACTTCTGGCTCGCGACCGTCGGCATGCTCCTCTATATCGTCGCGATGTGGACGGCGGGCCTGATGCAGGGCCTCATGTGGTTCGCCACCGACGGCGACGGCGCGCTCCGTTACCCGCAGTTCCTGGAGTCCGTGATCGCGGTCAAGCCGCTCTTCTGGATCCGCCTCGTCGGCGGGCTCCTGTACCTCGGCGGCGCGGTGCTTTGCCTCTATAACCTCCTGCGGACGGCGGCGGCGGCGAAGGCGCCGGTCGTCACGACCGTCAACGTCGTGCCGGAGCGCGGCCCCGTCGCCGCGAATTCGGGGACCTGGCACGAGCGCCTCGAGAACCGCGCCCTCGCGATGGCGGCCGGAACGACCGTCGTGATGCTGATCGGCGGCTTCGTCGAGTTCCTGCCGACGTTCCTCGTCGAGTCGAACGTGCCGAGCATCGCCGCGGTCAAGCCCTATACGCCGCTCGAGCTCGAAGGGCGCGACCTCTACGTCCGCGAGGGCTGCTACAACTGCCACTCGCAGATGATCCGGACGCACCCGCTCGAGACCAAACGGTACGGCGACCGCTCCCTCGCCGGTGAATTCGTGTACGACCACCCGTTCCAATGGGGCTCCAAGCGCACCGGCCCCGACCTGCAGCGGGTGGGCGGCAAGTACCCGGATCTTTGGCACTATCGCCATATGCTCGACCCGCGGGCGACGTCCCCCGGCTCGATCATGCCGCCTTACCCCTGGCTGCGCGATGCCGAGATCGACGGCGAGCGCCTGCCGGCGAAGCTCGAGGCGATGCGGAAACTCGGCGTGCCCTATGACGACGCGACGGCGCGCGGCGCCGCCGACCTGGCGCGAGTCCAGGGCGGCGCCGTGGCGGCCAGGCTGGCTAAAGACGGCGTCACGGTGAGTCCGACGAGCGAGCTCGTCGCGGTCATCGCCTACCTTCAGCGGCTCGGGGTCGACGGGCGGAAGGCGGCGGCTTTGGGGCCCGTCGCGAGCGAGGGCCGGGAATGAGCGCGGGCGCCGTAAACAAGGGAGATCTGGGCATGCTGAAAGAGGTCCTGGCCTCGGCCGAGCTGGCGCTCGGGCCGACGGCGGCGCTGGTCATCTTCTTCATCTTCATGGTTCTGGTCGGGTTTTGGATCTACCGGCCGGGGTCGGCGCAGCGCTACGCCGGAATCGGCGCGAGCGCGCTCGACGACGACGGCGCCGCGGCAACCAAGAGGGGGCGCGCATGAGCCCGGAAAAACCGGCGAAGAAGGCGCCGCGCGACCTCGTCCGTCCGCACGTCGCCGACGGGATCGCGGAGTACGACAACCCGCTCCCGGGCTGGTGGATCGGCTTTCTATACGGCTCGGTCGTGTTTTCGGTGGTCTACCTCGTCGCCTATCACCTGATCGGCTGGGCGAGCCTCGAGGAGTCGTACGCCTCGGCGCGCCGCGCCGAGCGCGCGGGTGCCGCGACGGCCGTCAACGCCGCGGGCGTCGTCGCCGGGAACCTCGACGCGCGCCTGCACGACGCGGCGTCCGTCACCGCGGGCGCCGCGGTTTTCTCGACCTACTGCGCCCCCTGCCATGGCGCCGGCGGCGAGGGAAACATCGGCCCGAACCTCACCGACGACTACTGGCTGCACGGCGGCGCCGCCGCGGCGATCGTGGCGACGATCGCCGCCGGCGTCCCGGAGAAGGGGATGCCCGGATGGGGGCCGGTCCTCGGAGACCACAAAGTCGAGCAGGCCGCCGCCTACGTGTTGACGCTGCATGGCACGAAGCCACCCAACCCCAAAGCGCCGCAGGGCGAGCTTTCCAAGTAGGAGCGCGACGTGGGCGCCGCCGCCGATCACGACCTTTCCGGCAGCGCGCCGACGCTCGAACGGGGCGGCGGCCGGCGCTGGATTTATCCCGACCGGCGGCCAGGGCCGAAGGCGCGGCTGCGCAAACGCATCGCCGTCGCGTTGATCGCCGTCTACGTCGTCGTGCCCTGGGTCAGCTGGAACGGCCGCGCCATCCTGCGCCTCGACTTCGGCGCCGCGCGGGCGCACATCTTCGGGCAGGTCTTTCGCTTCTCGGAGACCGGGTACGTGGCCTTCATCCTGCTGGCGCTGGCGCTCTTCCTGTTTTTCGTGACGGCCTTGCGCGGGCGCGTCTGGTGCGGGGTCGCCTGCCCGCAGACGGTCTTCGTGGAGTGGGTCGTCCGGCCGATCGAGGAGCTATGGGAGGGCCCGGCCCACCAACGCCGGCGGCAGGACCAAGGCCCGAAATCATTCGGACTGCGCGCGCGCAAGGCCGGAAAGCACCTGTCGTTCCTGGCGGTGGCCGCCGTGATCGCCCACGTCTTCCTCGCTTACTTCGCCCCGGCCGCGACGGTCCTCGGGTGGATGCTCGAGTCGCCGGCGGCGCATCCGGCGGCCTTCGGGGTCATGCTCGGCGTGACCGCGCTTTTCTACCTGGATTTCTCGTGGTTTCGGGAGCAATTCTGCGCCTTCGTCTGCCCTTACGCGCGGTTCCAGGCGGTGATGATGGACCGCCACACCCCGGCCGTCGCCTACGACGAGCCGCGGGGCGAGCCGCGCGGAAAGCGGGCGAAGGGCGCCTGTATCGACTGCGGGCTGTGCGTCCGGGTCTGTCCGACGGGGATCGACATCCGTAACGGCAACCAGCTCGAGTGCATCAACTGTTTTCGCTGCGCCGACGCCTGCGACATGATCATGGGGAGCCTCGGGCGGGAGCTCGGCCTCATCAAGGCCCTCGCGGCCGCGGGCGAGCGGCCGTTTCGGCCCCGGACGGTCGCCTACGGCGCCGCGCTCGCCGTGGTCCTCGCGACGCTCGGCGTGCGTCTCGCCATGCGGCCCTCGGTCTCGTTGACCTTCCACCGGCAGGCGGGGGCGGCGTTCGCGTTGCTAGCGGACGGCCGGACGGGCAACTCGTTCGTGATGCGCGCGGCCAACAACGACACGGTACCGCATGCGCTCGACGTCGTCGCGACGGCGCCGCCCGGGACGACGGTGCTCTGCGGCGGGTGCACGGCGGGCCTGTCGCCGATGGGCGACCAGGTGAGCGCCCTGGTCGTCGTGCCGCCCGTCGGGACGCCGAATGGGACCGTTCTCATGTTGACCCTGAGGGAAACAGGCGCGACCTTCGCGCTCCCCTTTCTTGCGGGCGCGCGGTAGATGCCGCAGGTGGCGCACCCTGGCGCTCCCGGGCGCGGCGGCGGGCGGCAGATGGCGCGAAAGCGGCGATTTTAGCCCGGCCTGAGTCAGGCATCGACCTTGCATCGTGCTCCTGGTGTCCCGCGAATCGACGCGAGCGCGAGGCCCGTCGCGACGCCGCCGTCCCGCCGGCGTCGACCGCGGGCCTACCAGGAGGATTGGCCATGGAATTCCGCATTTTCTTCCGCCATATGGATTCGTCGCTCGCCGTCTATGCCTATGCCGAGGCCAGGCTGGCGACGCTCGCCGACAAGTTCGGCCCCCATCTCCAGGGCCTGAACCTCACCGTCGATGCGACGGATGACGGCTTCGACGCTTCGGCCCAGGTCACGGGACCCGGGTACACCACGCACTTCGCGGCGCACGATGGCGTGAGCCTGCACGCCGCGATCGACGCGCTCGAGGACAAGATCGGGAGCGCCCTCGCGCGCCGGAAAAATCGCCACCTCGCGGTCCG
>JAYVWD010000086.1:0-5045 GCA_043786345.1 Pseudomonadota bacterium | reverse complement strand
GCGACCGCGCGCGCCGCCGCCGCCGAGCCGAGCATCCCGATCTTGATCGCCGCCGGCGCCAGCTCCGGCCCCAAAGCCTCGATCTGCGTCATGATTTCTGCCGCCGGCAAGGGGCGGAAGCTGCGGCAGCCGCGCAGCCCCTGCGCGGTCACCGCCGTCGCGACGCACACGCCGTGCACGCCGAGCGCGGCGAAGACCTTGGCGTCCACCGCCAGTCCGGCGCCGCCGCTGGGATCCAGGCCGGCGATGGACCAGACGACTTTCATGGCTTGAACGGCGCCCCCACGACCGGCGTGCTCGCCTCGGCCGTGGACCGCGGCGCCATGATGCCCGCCTCGAACGCCATGCGCCCGGCGCTCACGGCCAGCGCGAACGCCTCGGCCATCGCCGGCGGATCCGGCGCCAGCGCCACCGCCGTATTGAGCAGCACCCCGTCGAAGCCGAGCTCCAGCGCCTGAGCCGCGTGCGACGGCCGGCCGAGCCCGGCGTCGACGATCAGCGTGAGATCCGGCAGGCGCTCCCGCAAAGTCCGCAGCGCCTCCGGGTTCGAGAGCCCGCGCCCCGAGCCGATCGGCGCGCCCCAGGGCATGATGATCCGGCACCCCGCGTCCGCCAGGCGCAGCGCCACGATCAGGTCGTCGGTCGTGTACGGAAAGACCTCGAAGCCGCGCTTCACCAGGATCCGCGCCGCCTCGACCGTGCCGAACGGGTCGGGCTGGAGCGTCAGATCGTCGCCGATGACCTCGAGCTTCACCCAGTTCGTGTCGAACAGATCCCGCGCCATTTCTGCCGTCGTAACGGCCTCTTGTGCGCTCCGGCAGCCGGCCGTGTTCGGCAGGATCCGCACCGGCAGCGCCTTCAGATATTCCCAGAACCGCCCGCCCGCCGCCGGGCCGTGCGCCGCCTCGCGGCGGAGCGACACCGTCACGACCTCCGCGCCGGACCGCAGCACGCTCTGCCGCAGCGCCGCCGGCGACGGGTAGCGCGCCGTCCCGAGCAACATCCGGCTTTTGAGGGCCACCCCCGCGAGGCTCCACATGTCAGCCTCCCGCCATCGGCGCCAGGACTTCGACCGCGTCGCCCTCGCGCAAGGGCGTCGCCGCGAAGTCGCCCCGCCGCACGCAGCCGTGATTGACCGCGACGGCGACGAAGCGGCCCTCGAGGCCGAGCTCGTCGAGGAGCTCGGCGACGGTCGTCGCCCGCGCGAGCTCGCGCTCTTCGCCGTTCACCTGAACTCTCATGACGATGCCTCCGCCTGGAAGAGTTGGGCCACCGGCGGCGTCGTGCCGCGGGCGACGAAATCGCGCACCGCGGCGCTCACCGCCGGCGCCAGCAGGAACCCGTGCCGGAAAAGCCCGTTTACGCGCAGCAGCCCGGGCGCGACCCGCACGCGCGGCGAATTGTCGAAGAACGCTGGCCGGACGCCGGCGGCCAGCCGCGTCACGCCGGCCACGCGAAACGCCGGGCTCAAGCCGTAGACCGCGCCGAGCAGCTCGAGCACCGCGGTCGCCGTCGGCGGCCCGTCGTCCTCGCTCTCGAGGGTGGTCGCGCCGATGACGTAGGCCCCGTCGCCGCGGGGCACGATGTAAACGGGATAGCGCGCATGCGGCACGCGCGTCGGCCGCGTGATCCGGAGCCCCGGCGCCTGCACCTCGACGAGCTCGCCGCGCACCCCGCGCAGGTCCGCCAGGTCCCGGCGCGCGCCGAGCCCCCGGCAATCGACGACCGTGTCGAAGCCGGCGCCGTCGACGCAAAAGGGCCGGACCTCGTCCGCCGCGCCGTGTTCCCGAAGGCTCACGTTCGGCGCCGCCCGGAGCGCCGCGGCGAGCGCATCCATCGCCTGTACGCCGTGCACCGCGCCTTCGCCCGGCACGAGCAGCCCGCAGTCGAGCCCTTCCGAGAGGTCCGGCTCGAGCGCCGCGACGCCCGCCCGGCTCAAGACCCTGGTGTCCACCGCGGAGTCGACGCGCTGGAGGCGCGCCCGCAGCTCCTCGAGCGCCGCCTCGTCGGCCGCGCGCGCCCCGACCAGGCTCCCGGCGTCGGCGAGGAAAACGCGCTGCGGCAAGGTCGCGATCAGCCGCCGCCAGCGCTCCACCGAGTCGCGTCCGAGCGCATAAATCCAGCGTTCCCCGGGGCCGGCGGCCGCCGCCTCGCTGAGCGGCGCGAGCATCCCCGCCGCCACGAAGCTCACCGCCGTCCGGGCGTCGAGGGTCCCGCGCTCGAAGAGCGTCACGTCGCAGCCCGCCCGCGCCAGCTCGAGGGCGCAGCAGCGCCCGACGATCCCGGCGCCGACGACCGCGACGGCCTTCACGCCTGCTCCTCCGCTCCGCTGCTCCGTCCCTCCACGCCCCCATTCGCGGGCTCGCGGGGACCCCTGTGGTCCGCATGCCGTTCGTCCGGACGAGCACGGAGAAGCGGAGGGCCGGAGGCAGCGGAGTCTTCGGCGAGCGCCGCTTCCGCGTCGACCGCCTTCGCCAGATCCTGGCTGATCCGCATCGAGCAGAACTTCGGCCCGCACATCGAGCAGAAGTGCGCGCCCTTCGCGTGCGCCTGCGGCAGGGTCTCGTCGTGGTATTTGCGCGCCGTCTCGGGGTCGAGCGACAGGTTGAACTGGTCCTCCCAGCGGAACTCGAACCGTGCCTTGGACAGCGCGTCGTCGCGCCGCCGCGCGCCCGGATGTCCTTTCGCGAGGTCGGCGGCGTGCGCCGCGATCTTATAGGCGATGATCCCGGCCTTGACGTCGTCCCGGTTCGGCAGCCCGAGGTGCTCCTTCGGCGTCACGTAACAAAGCATCGCCGTGCCGAACCAGCCGATCATGGCCGCGCCGATCGCGCTCGTGATGTGGTCGTAGCCCGGCGCCACGTCCGTGGTGAGGGGCCCGAGCGTGTAAAATGGCGCCCCGTGGCACACCTCGATCTCGCGGATCACGTTCTCTCTGATCAGGTGCATCGGCACGTGCCCCGGGCCCTCGATCATCGTCTGGACGTCGTGCTTCCAGGCGATTTTGGTGAGCTCCCCGAGCGTCGCGAGCTCGGCGAACTGGGCCTCGTCGTTCGCGTCCGCGATCGACCCCGGCCGGAGCCCGTCGCCGAGCGAAAAGGTGACGTCGTAGGCCTTCATGATCGCGCAGATCTCCTCGAAGTGCGTGTAGAGGAAGTTCTGCTGCTTGTGGATGTGGCACCACTGGGCGAGGATCGAGCCGCCGCGCGAGACGATCCCGGTCATCCGCCCGCGCGTGAGCGGGATGTATTCGCGCAGCACGCCGGCGTGGATGGTGAAGTAGTCGACGCCCTGCTCGGCCTGCTCGATCAGCGTGTCGCGGTAGACGTCCCAGCAGAGGTCCTCGACGCGGCCGCCGACCTTCTCGAACGCCTGATAGATCGGCACGGTCCCGACCGGCACGGGCGCGTTGCGCAGGAGCCAGTCGCGCGTGACGTGGATGTTCCGCCCCGTCGACAGGTCCATGATCGTGTCGGTGCCCCACCGCGTCGACCAGACGAGCTTCTCGACCTCCTCGTCGATGCCGCTGCTCACGGCCGAGTTGCCGATGTTCGCGTTGATCTTGACCAGGAAGTTGCGGCCGATGATCATCGGCTCGAGCTCGGGGTGGTTGACGTTGCACGGGATGATCGCGCGGCCCGCGGCGACCTCGTCGCGCACGAATTCCGGCGTCACCTGCCGGGGGAGCGTGGCGCCGAAGGCCTCGCCGCGCAGGCGCTCCTCGCGCTTTTCGTTCGGCGATTCGAGCCGACCCTGGTTTTCGCGGACCGCGACGTACTCCATCTCGGGGGTGATCAGGCCCCGGCGCGCGTAGTGCATCTGCGTGATGTTCTTGCCATAAGCGGCCCGCCGCGGCGTGCGGGCCAGGTCGGGGAAGTCCTCGGTGCGGTAGTCGGAATCCGGCAGTCCGGCGACGGGCTTCCGCTCCTTGAGCTCGGTGTCGCCGCGCTCCACGATCCAGGGCGTGCGGATCGGCGCCAGCCCGCGCTTCACGTCGATCTTCACCTCTTCATCGGAATAGGGCCCCGACGTGTCGTAGAGCAGCGTCGACTCGCCGTTCTTGAGCGCGACCTCGCGGAAAGGGACGCGGACCCCGCTGGGCCCTTCGATGAACACCTTGCGGGAATTGGGCAAAGGGCCGGTACACGGCGTGTACTGACCGACGGACTGCCCGGAAGACGGCTTACGCATCGAAACTCCTCGCGCTCGAATGGATCTTTCTGCACGGAAAGAACGCGTCGCGAGGAAGGTCCGCCTTCGGCTCACGCTCTCCCTACGCTGGTATGACCCAGTTCAGGTTCTGAGGGTTGGACGGCCTTTCCCGGCTCCGTCCTCTCAGCCACATTTGCGGCACCCCTGGCGACGTCACCGGTTTAGCACGGAGTCGGGCCGACCTTCCAGTGGTTCCGCCCGGCTGCAACGCTGGGCGCGGCGAACTCGAGGTCCGGCTTGCTGAGGCGAAATACTCCGTAACTAAAGGATTTTAATGTCTTCTCAGGTGCGCGTTCGGTTTGCCGATACCTTGGGAAAGGCCACCTCGACGTCTCCATGCACGAGCGCGTCCTGGTCCTGCCCGATCTCTGGCAGAACTGACGCCGCGTCCGGGGCAAATTCGTCACTCGTATCCGAGCGACCGGTTGCCGAAGAGCAATTCATTGCGCACGAAGACGAGGTCGACCTGCCAGATCGCCTGGTCGACCGGGGTTTGGCTTGAACAGCAGAAGGGCGGCCGCGGGCCAGATCGCCGCGCCCACCCCGCGTCGAAGGCCCCGACGTCGATGGCGACGGGCGGCTCGAAGCCGGCTTTTTTGAGGCGGGCGAGGGTCGTGCGCAGGCTCGCGGCGCCGGCCCGGTCGCGGATCTCCGCCTTCACCTGTGCGGGCAGGAGGTCCCGGACTATTTCGAAGGGGAAGCGGTAATTCATCGGCCAGATTTCTGCCTGGCGTCCAGGCGGGCGTTGATCGCGCGACTGCACCACAACCACCGGTGAACGTAGCCATTTCTCCGCATCCTTCGCGTTCGCCCCGCCGCCGTTCGACCCCCGA
>JAYVWD010000085.1:0-6601 GCA_043786345.1 Pseudomonadota bacterium | reverse complement strand
TCGGTGCCGGCGACGCTGTAGGCGCCTTCGCCGCGGCCGCCGCTCACGACGTGTTCCCTCGACATCGACGGGACGTCGAGGTTCGCGAGCAGGCCGACGGACCGCCCCGGGTGGAAGAGCGCGCCGGGAACGCCGAGCGTCACGGGGCGCGAGGCGCGGGCCTGGCCCGGATCTTTCACGAGCGTCATGCAGCCGAGGGGCGCCGCGAGGGCCGCGGTAAGGGCGAGGCGAAGGCATCGCATGCGAGGGTCTCCGGGGGTGGGATCCTCTCATCATACCATCAGCGCCCGCGAATCCGGCTAGGGCGGGCCGGCGCTCAGACGATGCCGTCCCGGTCGAGCTCCGAAAAACGGCGCGAATTCTTCATGACTCCGTAGACTAGCAGCGAGCAGGCAATACATGCCGTGACGTACCAGTAGAACCAGTCCTCGTGCCCGGCGCCCTTGAGCCACAGCGCGACGTACTCCGCCGAGCCACCGATCAGGTGATCCGGATGCGCGAGCCCCTGCTGCTCGAATCGGGGCGCGACGCCGTCAGAATGCCCAGCCAAGGATCAAGCCCATGAACAGCGGCGAGGCGCGCAGCGGATCCTTGGACGGCGCCGCCTTGAGGCGGCCGACCGGGCGCGCCGCGACCGATTGGAGCGGGTGGTAGAGGCCGAGCCACTCGCCGCCGATCGAGAACGAGTGCCATTGCCATTGATTGCCGAGGCCGGCGACGACGCCGCGCGTCCGGTCGAAGCGGCTTTCGCCGGCGCCGCGGCCGCTGGTGGCGTAGGAATCGTAGGAGTAGCGCGTGTCTTCGTAGAGGTCGCGCTGCGCCACGCCGGCCTCGATGTAGAACGAGTTGCCGAGGAAGGCCTTGAGGCGGACGATGTTGAAGAACTCGCTGTAGCGGCCGCCGCCCGACGCGCCCTCGATGCGGATCCCTTCCACCCAGAGGTCGGGGTCGAGCTTGTAGCCGACGCCCTGCGCGGTGCCGACCGACTTGTCGGTGAACGTGAGCGGGTGCGCGAAGAAGGACCATTCGACCTCTTTGCGGTGCTCCGCGCTCGGCGTTTTGTCGCGGGCTTCGGCGGCCGCCGGGAAGAGGGCGGCGAGCAGCAGGGCTATGAGGCGCCTTTTCATCGCGAGTCCCCGGCGTTGGTGGCAGGTTTTTTAGAAGGAGTAGCCGAGCATGAACGTGCCGGCGACCGTGTCGGGCGCGACCTTCGCCAAGGCGTCGCCGCCGAGCGTCGCGGGGTTGCCGGGCAGCAGGTCCTGCACCGTCGCCTGGCCCCGGAAGCGTTTGCGCTTGCTCAGGTCGAAGCCGAAGGTGATGCCGTTGTTCCAGATCCAGGACCAGCCGAAGGTCGGGCCGCCATAGACCGACGTGTATTTGCCCTTCGCCGCGAGCACGCCTTTCGGGTCCGTGGGGGTGGTCTTCGCGACCGTGAAGCTGCCGAAGCGCGCCTCGCCGCCTAACCCCAGGTTGAAGCCCGACTGCTTGATCGGGTAGTACTGAACGTAGAGCGCCGCCGAATGCTGCGCGGCATGCATCTCGTAACCGTCGCCGAGGTCGGCGTCGCTTGCCTTCTTGAGCGACGAGTCGTAGCCGGCGCCGATCAGAAAGCTCCCCGTCGGGCGCCATTGCAGGTGGCCGGGCAGGTTGTACGGCTCGACGAGCGGGATCCCGACCGTGAACGCGCGCTCGGTGCGGATCTTTTCCTGGTCGTCCGGCGGCAGGAACTTTGCCGCGCCGGTCGTCGCCTCGGCGCCGAGCGCCGCCTCGGAAAACAACGAGATCATGATCGCGACGAGCGAAAGGCGGTGCATGGGCGGCTCCCGGTCCGGGTTGGGGGGTTCAGCTCTCCTGGGAGGTGAACGGGGCCCGGGCGGGGAAAGCGCCACACGAAATTACCGAGAAGTTGTGAGCGTTTGCCGCGTCAGTGGCGCAGGGGAAAGCGCTCGGCGCGGCAGTCGCCCAGGGTCGCGGGGAGCTGCGGACCCGGCATGGCCCGCGCGACCTCGGCGGCGCGTCCTTCGGCGCCGGCGGCGGGGCAGACGACGACGACGAGGACCTCGTGCTCACTCGCCCCGTCGAGCTCGAGGCTGCCGGTGAACTCCTGGCGCGCGCCGGCGGCGAGGTCCAGGCGGTTTCGCGCGATCCATGCGGGATCGCTCAGGAGGCGCCCGTCGCGCGCCACGACGCCCCAGAACGCGGCGGCGGCGGCGGGCGCGAGGACCGAGGCTTTGACGCGCGCGCCGGCCGGCAGGTCCACCCCCGCCTTCCACTCCGCGACGTTGCCGGCTTGCTCGGTGAAGACCTGGACGTTGCTGCCGCCCATGACCTGGAACGGCGGCGGCTGCGGGCCGCCCCGGGGCATGAGGACAAACGCCACGCCTGCCGCCGCGAGGACCGCGAAGGCCGGCCAGGCGCGGCGCGGCAGCGGCGGCAGCCGGCGCCACCAGGCCGCGCCCTCCGCCGCTTCCGGCCGCGAAACCGGGAAATGCAGCGGTTTCGGGGCGGCCTCGGCCATCGCGCGGCGCTCCGCCGCGAGCTGCGCCTCGGGGAGGGCCTGGTCGCCGAGGCCCAGGATCGCCAGCTGCCGCTCGAGGCGGGAGGGCGTCTTTTTACCGTCATCGCTCACGCCGGACCTCCGCAAAGCGCTCGTCGATCCGCTCGGCGAGCCGTTGCACGGTCCGCCGTGACAGCCCCATCACCTCGGCCACCTCGACCTGCGTCATGCCGTCGAGCGTCAGGTAGAGAAAGGCCTCCGCCTCCTGCGCCGTCAGCAGGCCGATGCATTTCTCGACGAGCTGACGCGTCATCACGCCGTCGGGCGCCGGGCCGCGCTGCGGGACCTGGTCGAAATCCTCGGTCCCGTAGTCCTCGCGCCGGTACGCCGCCGAGCGCAGGTGGTCGATGGCCGCCCGGTGGCAGGTCTTGTAAATCCAGGCGTACACGGCCTTTTCGCTCGGAAACTTGCCGCCGCCCTGCCAGAGCTTGATGAACGAGTCGTGGGCGATCTCGGCCGCGAGGTCCGGCCGGCGCACGATCGACGCGGCCTTGGCGGTGGCCGCCCGCACCATCTTCGCGTAGACCCGCTCGATGGTCCGTTTGTCGGAGCAGTCGATGACGGGCGCGTCTGATTCGTCCGGGGGATTTGCCATGGTTGGGGAAAGTATAAAGCATCTTTGGCCTCTTCACCATTCGACCGAGAGCGCGACCAGGCTCGCGCCGAAGGCGAGGACGTCCCCCGTGCCGCGCTCCTTGGCGAACGGGAACTCCCGGCGGAAGCTCAGGCCCCAGGCGAGGCCCGAGTCGAGCGTGAACGCGGTCCCGAGCCCGGCCGCCGCCTTGGGGCTCAGGCGCTCGAACGTGCGTCCGCCGGCGCCGGCCGCGGCGCTCCAATGTTGCCAGGCGTAATCGGCGCCGCCGCCGACGAGGAGCCGCCACTGCTGGCCTTCGAAGAAGCCCCACTTGGTGAAGCTGCCGCCGGCGCCGACGACGAGGCTTACGGTCTCCGACGTCCCGGTCTGATCGCGGTAGTACAGCGCATTTTTGCGGCCGCCGGCGTAGGCGACGAGCCGCCAGTCGGACGATTCTATGCGCACTGACGGGGTGGCCGTCTGGAGCTCGACGCTCGGGCCGATGCGCGTGTAGGAGCTCCTGATCGTGCCGACCGCGACCGCCCACCGGACCTCGGGGCGTTTGCCCTTGGCGACGAGGTCCAGGTTATGCTCGGTATGGAACACGAAATCCTCGGGCTCGAGCGCCGCGCCGCCGGTCGCCCGGACCGCCAGCGCGGCGCGCCCGACCAGATCGCCGTCGCGCACCGTGACGGCGTAGTCGCCGGGGACGAGCAGCAGCCGGAGCGGGGTCTTCGCCCGTTTTCCCACCCGATAGACCTGCAGCCCGTCGGCGGAGGCGAACGTCAGCTCGCCGACGAGCGCGCTGCCGACGGCGACCGGGGCCGTGGACTTGGTCAGGTAGGACAGGACGAGCGCGCCGCGGCCCTGCAGGTCGACGCGGTACTCCGGCTTCTGCGCCCGCGCCGCCGGCAGCGCCGCCGCATAGCCCGCCATCTGCTTGTAGACGTGCTGATAGAGCTCGTCGATCGTCACGAGCCCGTCGTGATTGCCGTCGGCCGCACCGTAGAGCCCGTCGACCAGATGGTGGGAAAACAGGCTCCCCTGCAGCTCCTCGACCTCGAAGGCGACGTCCGTGCCCGAGGTGGCCGCGAAGAACACCGAGCCGCTCGGCTGGTCGAACTCGGCCTTCGGCACGACGAAATCGCCGGCGGGTTTCACCCCTTTCGCGGCGAGCGCCCCCGAATAGCAGCCGTCGAAGAAGGCGATGCGCGCCGCGGCGGGGACGGCGGCGATCAGCGCGTGCAGCTCGCTCTTTCCGAGGACGCCGTCGGCGAGGTGCAGGCCGTTCGCGTCGGAATGCCCCGTATAGTAGAAGATGAACTTGCCGCCGGTGTCGCCCATCCGGCGCGCCGCCTCGGCGAAGGCCGCGCGCACCTGCCCGCGTTTGCCCTCCGTCACCCGGAGGATATGGTCGTCCGGGACGAGCCCGGTCGCCGTCATCACGCGCGCGAAGCGGGCCAGGTCCTCGTGCGCGTAGCGCAGCACGGGGAGGTCGCGGTCGAAGGACTCGGCGTTGGCGACGGCGATGACGTAAACCGCCGCCGCCGCCGGTTGCGCCGCGCCGCGCGCGCTCGTCAGGAGCGCCGCCATCAAGCCCAGACAGGAAAGCCAAAGCGACACTGGTTCTCCTTTTGATCCCGTCCGCTGAACGGAGACCCGGACCCGAAAAGCGCCATGCATCCCAACATATCGAAAATATTAGGATTATTCAATTGATCGGGAAGACGGCCGCGGGCCGCGCCGCGGAAACCCCCGATTTCTAATGCGGGGTCCGAGACTTACCGATGAAACAAGCGCCTGCCCAGGAGCCTTGCCGATGGATTCCGCGCGCCGCCTTTCCCTGCAAACTGGTGATCAGTCCGGGTCCGAATCCGAGCTCGTGCCGGGCCGCTTCCCGTTCCGCACGTCGCTCGACCTGACGCCCCTGCTCGAGTTCTGGCGGGCGCGCTGCGAGGACCCGAACCCGTGGACGGCGATGTACGCGAAGGAGCTGGTGCGGGACGCGGAGCGCCGGCCCGAGCTCTTCGGCCCCCATCATCCACGACCCGTTTCCGTTCCTGCTTCCCGAGGCGGCCGACGACGCCGCAGCGGCGGCCGACGACGCTACAGACTGACGAGCAGGCCTCTGACCCGGCCCACGTGCTCGTAAACCGCGACGACCTGGGCGGCCGAGTCCACGATCGGGACGACGGTGACCGAGACGTGGTTGCCCTGACCCGAGGGCTTGACGGAGTGGGGCGGGTCTTCGGCGGACCCGAGGGCGTCGCGCACGGCGGCGATGACGCGCGCCGGGAAGTCGTCCTCGGCCTTGCCGATGAACTTGAACGAGAAGGCCTCAGGGAACGTGTGATGCTCCTTGAGCAGGTCGTGGAGTCCGGTCTTTTTTTCGGTCATGCGCCCTCCTCAAGTCGCCCATTCTACCTGCCGGCCGCGCCCGGGCCAAACGGTGTCCGGGGGGCGGACAGGCGTCGCGGACCCAATTTTATTGCCATTTGAATCGAGGAGTTACAATTCTGGTCGCCCGGCACGCCTTTCGCTTTCCCGTCCGGAGAAACTCAACCGTGACGGGAGACCCTTCATGCGAAAGAAGAAACGCGAGCTCTGGCAGGTCCTGGACGAGGACCGACGCCTCCGGCGGTGGCCGGCCCGAAACGAGCTCCGGCTCGCCGCGCTCGGCTACCTCGCCTCGAAGTTCGACGCCGACCAGAAGTATTCGGAGGCCGCCGTCAACGCCTTGCTCCGCCGTTGGCACGCCTTCGACGACCCCGCGCTCCTGCGCCGCGAGCTCTACGACCGCGGATTCATCGGCCGCACGCGCGACGGGCGCGCCTACTGGAAGGCGGCAGCCGCTCCGTGAGGCGTCGCTCGGACCGCTCGGCCGGGAAGGCCTGCGCCGCGATGGGGTGGCGCCGCGCCGGCGGTTCGGCGAGTCCACCCGCTGGGCGCATGGTATCGTAGGGCCACTCCCTAGTCCCGAGGCGCCATGATCCGCGTGGGGTGCGCCGACCAGAACGGCCACCCCTACGTCGCGATCGGCGGCTTTCTCCGGGACGTGATCCCGAAGGAGCAGATGGGGATGGACGCGATCGTCCGCCACCTGCGCACCCTGACGGGCGAAAAGCGCCGGACCCTCCTGGCCGCCAACCCCAGCTACGTCTTCTTCGAGGTCCGGAAGGGCGCGGCGCTGACCGCCAACACGACGAGCGTCCTCGCCGGACGCACGATCGCGACCGACGCGCGGTTCTTCCCCAAAGGCGCGCTCGCGCTCCTCGCGTTCGAGAAGCCCGCCGGGGACGCGGCGACGCCGGGGGTCGCCGTCACGCGCCTCGTCATCGACCAGGATACGGGCGGCGCCATCAAGGGCGGCGGCCGCGTCGACCTCTTTTGGGGCCGCGGCGCCGAGGCCGGCAGGATCGCCGGGTCGATCCATCAGACCGCGAAGCGGCGTTACCTCGTGCCGCGTTGAG
>JAYVWD010000084.1:0-2667 GCA_043786345.1 Pseudomonadota bacterium | reverse complement strand
GGGTCGCGGCCGAGCGCCTTCTGGCGGGCGAATTCGAGGCCGAAGAAGCTTTGTTGGATGTAACCGACGGCGGCGCGGGCGGGGTCGGCGGCGCCCATGCACAGGTTGTTGGGGCTCATCGAGCCGGAGTCGCAGAGGGCGACCTTGAGGCTCGCGACCTTGGCCGATTGGCGGTCGAGCCAGCCGCGCAGCGTGAGCGGGCGCAGGGGCTCGATCGCGGGGTCGAGCACGTAGGCTACGCCGTCCACCTCGACGACCGGCGCGACGTGGTAGCGCCAGTTGATGAATCCCTGCGGATGGTTCGCGGTCCTGGCCGAGAGGTTGCCGAAGCTGAAGACGTTGTAGGGGCGCTTGTAGCCGGCTTTTTCCAGCAAGTACCCGCCGAGCGCCGCGCGCGCATAACAGCCGTCGTCGGGGAAGAGCCAGGTGAGGCGCCGCGCGTTCCCGGCGCCGTCCGCTTTCGCGAGCATCACGTCGCGCAGGCGGGCGAAGCCGGCGACGAGCTCTTTGCGCGTCCAGAGCGGGACGTCGGTGTCGGTGTCGAGCGACGCGAGCGGGACCGAGGCCTCGCGCACGGTCGGCCCGCCGAGGCCCGCGAGGTTGAGGCCGCGGTCCTTGGCGCCGGCGGCCCATTTGCCGTGGGCGGCGTCGGCGTCCTCGGCCGAGTCGCGACCCGCGGGCTCGATCTCCTCCGGATGGGCGTCGGGCTCGATGCTGAGGACGTCTTCCGCCGGCGCGAAGGCGATGTCGGCCTCGGTGGCCACGACGCTCTTGCCGGTCGCCTTCGCCTCCTTGCTGGTGGAAAAACCGCGCTGGCAACCGGTCCCGGCGGCGGCCAGGATCACGAGAGCCGCCAAACGGGCCAACGAAGGTGCGGGTGCATGGGCCATGACGGTTGCCCCGGAGCGTTAGAGGTTCGATGGAAACCTCATCGGTCCGCCACCGCCCGGCCTTGAACCGCGCTGGCAAGAATCCGATCTTATTCGATTAAATTAGGTTTCTTGAGCGCGTTCTTTAATGCTAAAACTGAGGCCAAAGCTGACGTTCCCGTTCCGTTCCCCCAAGGCTTCAGAGGAGCCCTGTATGATCATCGGCATTCCCAAAGAAGTGAAAAACCGCGAAAACCGCGTCGCCATCGTTCCGGGCGGGGTCAAGATCCTGGCGTCGCTCGGGCACAAGGTCTTGATCGAGAAGGGCGCGGGCCTCGGCGCCGGCATCACCGACGAAAAGTACAAGACGGCGGGCGCCACGATCGTCGACGGGGCCGCCAAGGTCTGGGCCGACGCCGAGATGATCATCAAGGTGAAGGAGCCGATCGAGCAGGAATACCAGCACATGCGCGCCGGCCAGGTCCTCTATACGTACCTGCACCTGGCCGCGCTGCCGGAGCTGACGCAGGTGCTCGCCGCGAAGAAGGTCACCGCGATCGCCTATGAGACGATCGAGCTCGAGGACCACTCGCTGCCGCTGCTCACGCCGATGAGCGAAGTGGCCGGCCGCCTCGCCGTCCAGGTCGGCGCGCAATGCCTGCAGAAGCACAGCGGCGGCAAAGGCCTCCTGCTCGGCGGCGTCCCGGGCGTCAAGCGCGGGCGCGTGCTGGTGATCGGCGGCGGCGTCGTCGGCATCAACGCCGCGAAAATGGCGATCGGCCTCGGCGCGCGCGTCACGATCATCGACGTCTCGGCCCGGCGCCTCGCTTACCTCGACGACGTCTTCGGCAACAGCGTCACGACGCTCATGTCGAACCCGGACAACATGGCGACCTCCGTGGCCGAGTCCGACCTGGTCGTCGGCGCCGTGCTGATCACCGGGGCCAAGGCGCCCCGCCTCGTCACGCGCGAGATGGTGCGGACCATGGAGCCCAACTCGGCGATCGTCGACGTGGCGATCGACCAGGGCGGCTGCGTCGAGACGATCCGTCCGACCACGCACGACGACCCGGTCTACACCGACGAAGGCGTGATCCACTACGGCGTCACGAACATGCCGGGCGACGTCCCCATGACGAGCACGTACGCGCTGACCAACGTCACGATCAAGTACGCCGTCGACATCGCCCAAAAGGGTTTCCGCGAGGCCATGAAGCAGGACCCGGCGCTCAAGAAGGGGCTCAACGTCTTCGAAGGCCGGATCACGCACCGGGCGGTGGCCGAGGCCCTGTCGATGCCGTACCAGGCCTACGAATGATCCGGATGCGGCTCGACGTTCCGGCCGCACAAAATGCCAGAACCGCGCCCGCCGGCGCTGTCATGAGAGACTCCAAGCACGGGAGTTCGCTATTACGGCGCATGCGGCGCGGGCTGAAATCGCCATCGACTACTCTCAGGGGCGATTCAGCTTTTCGCGGCACGCGGCCGGATAGCTCGTGCGCTCCGCGGCGGAGTAGGCGGACAGGTAGACCTGCGCCGAGATGAAGTCGCCATTGCAGGTGCAACCGCCGCCGCCGGCGCCGGAGGCCGACCAGACGGCGCGCCAGGTGGTCCCGACGATCCCGACACACAGGGCGTTGAAGGATTCGAGCGTCGGCGCGGAGGCGGGCGGGGTGGTCGGCGGACGGGTGTTGCCGTTCGGGTTCGTGCTCGGGGGCGTGCTCGGCGGCCCCATCCCGGTGAGCTGCCGGACGAACGCGCCGGTCGACGTGTTGTATTCCCACATCTCGACCAGGCG